>CAWVZQ010000001.1:0-50216 GCA_963934405.1 uncultured Opitutales bacterium
AGGCCGTTGTCGTCCGAAAACTTCCGCCTAAGAAAAAGAAACAGTCCGGCGGCCCCTGAAGTACTTGTGGTAACAAGAAAGGTAACACCTCAATTCGTAGCCAGTTTGCTTAGAGTTTCGGCCTAGAGCCGGGGTGTATTACAAGCACCTCACTTCTTTTCATCGGAGAATCTGCTTTTGTCGTCCATGTCGATGGTCCACAATTTGATGTGGGATTTCCAAACAAGAACAATGAGACCCACTGCAAGGAGACCTGTATAAATCGGTACGCAGATAACGAAATAAGCTCGTGTCGGATCGAGTAGGATGATGACACCGTTGAGGGCGAGGAAATAGATGCGTATTTCCGTAGGGCCGATGCCGAAAAAGTAAATTTCAAATTCGTTGGTGGCGGCGAAGCAGAGGAAGGAATTAACCATGTAGCCGCTAGTGATGGCTAGAATGCCGAAGAACCACCAATCGAGATTTTGCTGAGGCGGGGCAATTAAGGCATAGCCTATGATGAGTCCGCATTGAAAAACATAGTCCAGAAAATGGTCCATGTAGAATCCCCATTTTACTAGTCCGGTGTTTCGAGACCGTCCAACGGCTCCGTCGAAGAGATCGGTGAGATATTGAAGAACGATGGCGAGCGACACGCCCCAGAACCAACGGATGTCTTCTGATTCCCGCACTTGCCATGCGGATGCAATGACTAGGCTGGTCCATGGAATTGTGAGTAAAGTGAGATGGTGAGTTTCCAACCAAAAGGGCACGCGGTTAACCCATCTCGCCACGAACTTTTTTTCCAACGGACCAAGTATCGATTCTCCCGCCTTGGTCGCGCCGCCGAATCCTTGCTTTTCCGTCATCCCTTACTTTTTATGTCGTAGCAGTAGAGGATGTTTTGAGCTCGGAGGTAGAGCTTTCCGCCCGCTACGACTGGATGTTGCCAACTGTTTTTTCGGTCATTTGGGATTTGGAAGGACCCTTTCTCCATGTAACCTCGTGTGTTGGCTTCAACCAATTTCATCATGCCGTTTTGGTAGCGAAAGTAAAGGTGGCCATCGGCACAAGTCACGGCCGCCGATCCCATCTTGCGGATATTATTGTCGTTTACCTTCCATGTGATTCTCCCCGTTTTCATATCGAGACAAAAAGGTTCTCCCCTGTTGTGTCCATGTCCGCCATAGACATGTCCGGCCAGCAGCACCATTCCTCCGTGGTGGTTCTGTAGCTCCCCGGCCGAATAGTATTTGATCTCTCTAGCACCTGAGGTAGTTATTCGCAGTAGGGCGCTGCCACCATCGCCGTAACCCGTGGAGGCGAAGATGTGGTCGTCATCCACGATGACCGAAGGGATGTTTGCGGTTCCGTTTGCGATCTTATTGTAATGCCAAAGGGGGCGACCAGAACCAGCGTCAACGGCCAGAACACCTCGACCAGTCATCTGTACATATTGCTTCTTACCGCCAATTTCGACGATGGATACTGAACCGTAACCAGCACCGTCTTTGCCTTTGTTTCCCATGTCGCGAGGGAAGGGGGTTCGCCAGATCTCCTTACCAGTTTTTTTGTCCAAAGCCACAATCGCGGCGTTCGGTGCCCCGGGGCTACATATAAGCCAAGGACCGTCTAGAAGTGGAGATTCCGAGTATCCCCAACCCGACATCATTTTACCGCCGAAGTCCCGCTCGAAGTTCTTTTGCCAAACGAGTTTTCCATCCGAGGCGCGAACACCAACCAAGTTGCCATTCTTAGTTAGCCCATAAACCAAGCTGAATTCTTTGTCATAGGCCGGTGTCCCGTTGACGCCCCCACCTCCACGGATGGGACTTTCCCAAGTTTTTCTACCAGTTGCCCTGTCAAGGGCGTAAAGTGATGTGGCGCCGCCCGCTTCGCCTAGCGTGAAGATTCGGTCGCCTACGACAATGATGCTGGAGTAGCCTTTACCCAGATTATTGGTGCTCCAGAGAAGATTCGGTCCATTTTCAGGCCATTGTGCGAGCAAGCCTGTTTCGCGGGAAACACCATTTCCGTGAGGCCCTCTCCAGCGAGGCCAGTCCGTAGTTTGCTTTTTCCCGTCTCGGCTTTCACTTGGATTTTTGGAAGCAAGGCTTCGTGCAAAAAGTTGATCCGCCGCAGTAAGGCGAGATAGTGGGAATGCATAGGACTGAGTGCCTACACGCAGTACGATTATGTCGCCGCGTATGGTTTCAAAATCTCCTGTCACTCGTCGACCTTGAACATCCGTCCAAATTCTCGGAGCGGACTTCATCCACAGGTTTGAGAGAAACAGCAAAGTAATGAGAAATGCGAAAGGCTTCATGGTGTTTCCTAGGGTTTGGCATTCATGCTTCCTTCAGTTAGTTTTAACTGTCAATAGAAACGAATGGTTCTTCTCGAGTTGAACTTTAACCAAGAGCTTAAATGCGAATGTTGGCCGAGCCTTTTCTTTTTTGGAAAATAGATCCTTGCGAAGCAGACGGTCGAGATTTTAAATCAAATCTCTTTTTTTAGAGAACTCGCGGAGCTTGACGTCTTTCATCCTGAAGTCATGAATTCACTTTATGAATAAGAAAATACTTTGTGTCGATGACGAGGAATCGATCTTAAAGGGTTTCCGACTGCACTTGCGCAAGGGCTTTGATCTCTTTACGGCTAACTCCGGAGAGGATGGACTGCGTGTTTTTGATGAAGAAGGTGAATTTGCAGTCGTTCTTTCGGACATGCGGATGCCGGGCATAGATGGTGCGGCCATGTTGTCGGCCATAAAGGAGCGCAACGCCGATGTTGTGACAATGCTGCTCACGGGGCATGCCGATTTCGAGTCGGCCATGTCTGCAGTCAACGATGGAAATGTTTTTCGCATGCTATCGAAGCCCTGTCCTCCCGAACGATTGATTCAGTCCTTGTATGCCGGTCTTCGGCAACACGAATTAATCGTTGGCGAAAAAGTGTTGCTCGAGCAAACGCTCAAAGGAGCTGTCGATGCCTTAAGCCAAGCCTTGGCAACCGCCAAGCCTTTGTTTTTTGGTCGGGCTCAACGCGTGCAACGCCTTGCTGGCGAATTGGCGGAGAGGCTTGAAGAGCCGAACAAGTGGAGGATCGAGGTGGCCTCCATTTTTTCTCAGATTGCTTCCATTACCTTGCCTGAAGCAATTTCCGAGGATGTATATCACAAGAGAGAATTATCGAAGGAAGTTCAGGAGATAGTGAGTCGATTTCCTGAAGTGACTGAACAAATGCTGGAGAAAATTCCTCGACTCGAAGAAGTTCGCGAAATAATTACGAAAATCGATTTACAGCCACGCTTTGAATTGTCGGACGAAGGAGGCACTCGTCGAGCGGCTTCGATCATTAAGGTTGCACTAGACTTTGACCATTACGAGGAACTTGGGTACGAGAAAGCTATCGTGGTGCAGACCTTGCGTGGTCGTGAAAAGTATTACGATCCAGAGGTGACCGAAGCGTTGCAGCACCTCCACTCTCTTGCCGATCAAAAATATCGTATCGAAGAAGTGTTGTTGAAGAATTTGGGACCAGGCATGAGATTGGCTCAGGAGTTGCGTCATGACTCTGGCTTTTTGGTTGCACCTTCAGGTACTGATGTGGATCGACACTTTATACGTGTTGTACGCAATCACCTTGCCTGTTACGAAGAAAGTCCTTTCCCGAAGAAAATTTTGGTAACAGTCCCAAATGCCTGAGAGCGATTCTTGTTTTGTTAGTTCAATTGATCTCAGCTTCCGACTGTGAAGGTACGATCTTATGTGATTTTGCTGACTCTTGCCGGTTTGGGCGGGGCTTCCATTCTGGCAATTTTCGGGTGGTGGAAATTCTCTGGTTTGCAGTCTGCAACTGACGAGCTGCGGTTAGAGGCCGAAAGATCTGGAGCGGCGTCTCAGGAGCATTTAGACATACAGGTATTCCTGACTTCTAGTAGTGACGCTCTAAATGCAATGGAAGTCTACCCCAAGGAGTTCAAGGGTTTATTTGGTGTAGTGAGAGACAGCCTAGTTTATTCCGCGGCCGCATTAGAGAAAATCACGGATGAATACTCGAGTAATTTTAAAGCGGATACATTAAACCAGTTGAAAAAAGAAATTTCAGGAATCAATGATGCCTTGAATCAAATGGAAGAAGTAAGATTTTCCAAGAAGGCTGGGGGATCGAGTCGTAGCGAACTTAATGCTGCTCGCTCGACTTTCGATGAGTTTGCCAAAAAACTTGAGATTAGTTTGGAGTGGTTGCAGAACGAAGCCGACTCAAATATAAACAGTCGAAAAGAAGAGCTAAGTGCTCGCTGGATGGATTTGGAGCAAAGTCGAAAAGAGGCGAGTATTTTTTCTTGGATAGCCGTTGCTCTCTATTTTGGCATCACTGCATTTCTGGCATGGAGGACCTACCGAAGTCTTGCCCAACCCATACAGGCGTTAGAAAACGCCGCCGGTAATTCTTTGGACGGAGGAAAACCTTTTATTTTGGCGGAAACGGGACCTGCCGAAATTCGATCTTTGACCAGACGCCTACGTGTTTTAGTCCATGGATTGGAGGAACAGGTGGCCCAGCGCACCCATGCGCTACGAACAAAGGCCCATCAATTGGAAGAAGAAATGATGCAGCGCAAGCACTTGGAAACCGAACTTGTCCATGCCCAGAAGATGGAGGCTGTAGGTCAACTGGCAGCGGGGATTGCTCACGAAATCAATTCACCTTCACAATTCGTCAACGACAACGTCATGTTCTTGAAGGATGCCGTCAATGAATTGTTGGCTGCGGTTTCCGAAGAAGGAGAAATTCCAGATGCCAAGGAAATTGAATTCTTAAGAGAAAACGCACCTGGTTCCGTTGAACAGGCTCTCCAGGGAATGGAGCGAATTACGACTATCGTTAAATCGATGAAAAATTTTGCGTATAGGGATGCAGCTTCAGAAAAAAGACCCCAAAACCTTAATCAGGCAATTGAGGCGACTGCGGTGGTCGCTACCAACGAATGGAAATACCACGCGGAACTTAAGACCGACCTTGATTCAAATTTGCCTTTTGTTCCCTGTAACATTGGAGAGATTAATCAAGTGGTCCTTAATCTTATTGTTAATGCCGCCCATGCAATTCGAGATTCTGAATTGAAGGACGGCAAAGGCCTGATCTTAGTTTCCACGAGGCAGTACGATCAATATGTGGTAATTACGATTCAGGATAACGGCGGCGGCATCCCGGAGCATGTTCAAGGTAAAATTTTCGAACCTTTCTTCACGACTAAGGAAGTGGGCGTGGGAACTGGTCAGGGCTTGGCAATTGCTCATAATGTGATTACGAAATCGCACGGCGGTCATATTTGGTTTGAAACAGAGCAAGGCAAGGGCACGACTTTCTTTATTCGACTGTCTTTGGATACTCCATCCCAAGCATCGGAATCGTGATGTTTCAAGTGTGGCGATTTTCCAATCTGCCAGCAGTTGGAATACTGGTCTTGCTTGCATCGGGATGCGGTTCGGAGGAAACGATGAAAGGAAGTCTTAGCTTTTTGGACAGCAAAGGAGAAGAAGTTCCCCGAGAAGCTGTCTCCATAAAGGTTTTTGATAAAGACGGAATGGTGGCCATTCGTCGAAAATCTAGAGTTATGTTGGGGGAACAGGTTATTCAACTAAAGGGAGGAGAATCATCCTCTGACTTTGTCGATAATTATTTCTCGAGCTTGTTTGATATTGTTGATTCGACTCCCACGCTTTATGAGCTAGAAACCGATGATGTCGGGCTGTTTGACTTTTCGTTTACTGGTGGTGAATGTTTGGTCGCGACTCATTTGGTCGCGGGAGACGAAAATCCCAGATGGTTAAGGCTTATAAGTCGAAACGCTATAAAGCCGGAGGGCATAGATTTGAATACCGGCAACCAGCTGAAATTTGGCGGCATCGAGAACTTTGTCTCTTTGACGGAAATAGAGAATCAATTTAAAACCCGTCTCGGTGAACTTGGATTGGTTGCCGAATGGAAGCCAAAGCTTGAACCGCAAAACCTGATTTATATTCCTCCTGGTAACTTTGTTATGGGAAGCAAGGAGGGCGATGCTCTTCGGGGCAAAAACGAAACTGTCCACGGGGTCACGATCACCCATGGGTTCTGGATGGGAAAGTATGAAGTGACAAACGAAAGATGGAATGCAGTTTGGGCTATCACGGATTTTAACTCATCGGAGCAAAAATTGCCGGTCAGCCAAGTTTCCCATGGCAAGGCTCAGGCCTTTTGCTGGAAGTTGACCGAAAGTGAAAGAGGAGCGGGAAACTTGCCTGCTGGCTTTATTTATCGTTTACCTACCGAGGCAGAATGGGAGTATGCTTGTCGGGCGGGTACTTCTTCAGTGTTTAGTTTCGGAGACGATCCAGCTTCACTTTCGGAGCATGCTTGGCATCAGGGCAATAGTCGCCGCATCTACCACCAAGTGGGAACGAAAACTGCGAATGCTTGGGGCTTGCATGACATGAGCGGTAACGTGCTGGAGTGGTGTTTTGACTGGTATGGCGATTATCCTTCCTTTCCCGTGGTAAATCCCTTGGGAGCCTTGAGAGGAAAAGGGCGGGTGCTCCGAGGTGGCGGTTATACCTCTGCAGAATCCCAATGTCGCTCGGGTTCCCGTGATCAGTGGTCACCTATTTCTCGCAGCTTCAATGTGGGCTTTCGTGTAGTGTTAGGATGCCCTTTGTGACCCGAGGTTGGAGGTTATTCACCTAGCGATTAAGTGTCTTGAGGCTGTCTAGAACGATCTTTGCAGTGAGGGCATAGGTCGTTACTCTATCCACGCGGGCCATATTTAAGCCGACGGCTTTGCCATTAATATCGAGAACGGGACCACCCATTGCTTCCGGGGGTAAGGGTAGGTCGTGCTGGATGATCATCGGGAAATTATCCTTCCTCCTCGATACAGGACCGCTCATCTGTAGGTTCCGGTTGAACATTTCGAAAGTCACCGAGCGGTGACCGAGGGTCACCTGATAGGAAAAACTCCTATCATCTCGCATCACTTCTATGCGAACAACGTCGCCTGGGTCATGCGAACCCACAAGCTCTATAACCTGTTCGCGTCGCTTTACGCTTTGTCCATTAACTTTCGTTACCACATCCCCCTTTTTCAACCCGGCGGTTGCTCCTGCCGCCCGAGGCACCACTTCGGCGATGGCGACACCACCGGTAGCATTCCCATCGCGTCCTAGTATTACGCCGATCACTCCACCTTCGCGCTTTATGGATCGTGGAGTTCCGCTGTTGACCCCCACTTTTAAACCCTTCAGCTTCGGGTCTGCCGAAACCATCCATCCACCTTCGGTCGGCAACTTGTCACTCGACCATTGCACGGGCTCGAAGGACTTGTCTTTTGCCATAATCTGCAGAAGAGCAAGGTCTGTTTTATCATCTCTGCGGCGTATCCTGACGGGATATGTTTTGCCATCCGCGAATACTGCCTCTCTTGCACCTACGCAAGCACTCGCCTTGGTCAACAAGAGACCTTCCTTTGTCACTATTGTTCCGTGAGTGATGAGCTTGCCGTTGCGAATGAGTCGAACTGTTGAAGCAAGCGCGGCTTGTTTGGTTTTGGCAAAAGCCTTGCGAGTGTTTGCTCCATTCAGGCGTTGAGAGGCCGAAAGATCTTCTGCATGAATTGTATTAACAAAGAGGACAGCGAACAGCCACAAAACAAGTTTACTTAGGAATACGCGGGAACTCATTTCTCGTCTTCCTCAAAGTCGGGGCGTTTACCAAGTTTCACTTTGGCGGTCATTTCTTTTTCGCCTCGAAGATAATCTATTATTACTGATTTTCCGGGACCAGTTGTCGCAATGGCGATCGTGAGTTCCTCTCTTGTGTCAATGACGTCTCCATTTACCTTCACGATTATATCACCTTCCCGAAACCGAGCTTTATTGGCCGCTGAATCCTCGACTACCTCGATAACTTTTAGGCCTTCCTCAGTTTCTTCGCATCCTACACCTAAGAAACCTCCGCCCTGTAGACTGCTTTGCGTTAAAAGCTCTTCGTCCCGGAAGGATTTCCAGTTTGCATGAAAAGCTTCGATGGGGGCATGGAAATTTTGATCGTCCTTCTTGGAGATACGACTGTGTATTCCGATCACACGACCGTTGAAATCGAAGAGTGGCCCTCCAGAGTCACCTCCGAGAAGACGACTATCGGTTTGAATAGTTTCGTCTTCTTTGGCGATAATTCGGCCAAGGCGAACTATGATTCCGCGTTCCTTGTCGAATCCACCGGGATGACCTAGAGCAAAACACCAATCCCCGATTTTAGAGGAACCCCGGGCGGCCATAGGGGCAATCGGCCAATCTCCTTCATCCGTGATTTCAGCCATACCGGCATCCGAAATTTCTGAACCACCCAATGTAATTGCATTGACTCGCTTTCCATCCGGCAGCCTCACTTTTACTCGCTTGCCGCGTTTCCCTATCACATGAGCGGCGGTTAGGACCATTCCATCTTCAGAGACGATTACACCACTGCCTGCGCCTCCACCGCTTTCTATAGCGACCACTGCTTTTTTAGCCTCGGGCAAGATTTTGCGAAGGCGTTCCTGAATGGCTAGCAGATCCTCCCCGTTTTCGGGGAAAGGTTTTTCCCACGCTTTCAGTTCCTCTGCCTTTAGGCACAGGGACAATGCGACCAAGGGCATGGCTGCAAGAAAAGTGATCTGCCAATTATTCAACACTATCAATTAATTATGCCGCTGATTGAATATGTCGCAAATGGTTTCAGCAAAAAACTCGAAATAAACTGTCAATGTAGGAGCCTAAAAGATAGCTATTCCGTATGTTATCTTTCACAAGACAGCTCATTGCCGGCTATTCGAAAAACGACATCTGCCAAATTTTCGACTTCTCGTTTGTTGTGAGTAATGTGCAGAACGGTCACCCCCGTCCCTTTTACCGTTTGCACCAGCAATTCGTAAATTTCATCATGGGTCTCCTCGTCGAGTGCGCTCAGTGGTTCATCTAGGCATAGGTATCTGGGACGAATTGAAAGAGCTCTTCCCAGTGCAACTCTTTGGCGTTCCCCGCCGCTTAAGGCATCGGGCATGCGATCCAATAGATGAGAAATTCCCAGCCTTTCGGCCAGTTCCTCCACTCGCTCCTCAATTTGTTTTGGTTTTGCTTTTCGCAGAACAAGAGCAAACGCCAATTGCCTAGCCACGCTAAGATGCGGAAATAGTGCCCCGTCCTGTGGCACGTACCCAACGTCGCGCTCTCCGGGTTTGAGGGTCGTCACGTCTTTTGTCCCTAGAAGGATCTTGCCACTGGTAATCGCTCTAAGACCGCACACGGCTTCGAGAAGGGTTGTCTTTCCGCACCCGCTTCTACCAACGAGGATTCCGTATGCTCCTTCCGGTAATTTGAAAGAAATGTCGGAAAGAGAGAATTCTCCCTGTCGAATATTTAGCTTTTCTACTGATATCATGGCTCCAAGCGTTTCATGCCCATCAGGCGGGAGGTAACCAGCACGGCGGCAGCCGCAAATATCATAATTAGAGAAATCGCCAACATGCCTTTTAAGTTTCCCGCCTGCATCTCGAGATAGACTGAGGTCGGAAGGACTTCCGTTCTCATGCGGGTGGATCCGGCAAATACTAAAATAGGGCCGAACTCGCCTAGCGATCTCGCCCAAGCGAGGGTGCCCGCTGCCAGAATCCCTCTTTTCGCCTGAGGCATGACGACAAGCCAAAATGCCTTGCTTCGGTTGCAGCCCAAGGTAAGAGCTACTTTTTCATAACGGGTCGGTATCTGGTCGAATGAGATTCGCATGGCTCTGGCTGCAAAGGCGCATGCAACCATGAATTGAGCTAAAATGACTGCAGGGATTTCGAATACGACCCATTGGCTAGTCCACGAAAAAGGCGCAAAATTAAATAGCGCCAACAGGGATATGCCAATGACCAGAGGAGGCAATACGATCGGAATGTCCAAAACCGTATCAAGCAAGCGTTTTCCCGGGAAGTCGAAGCGGGAGGTTAGGTAGCCTAGCGGAATCGCGACCCATAGGGACAGTAACGTAGAGAGAGAGCAAGAAAGTAGGCTGAGCCCAATGGAATATTGAATTTCTTTGCTTCGCAGGGCAGACAACATCGAATCGGCGTCCACATAGGCAAGGTCTGCCGCGATCATGGCGACGATGATTACGACGTAGGTACCGCTTAGGATGGAGAGCCCGACAATGAAGGGCGCGTCAGATCCCGGTCGAAAGCCGGTTGAGCCTGTAACGACATTGCCGTCAGTCGATTGCATCATCGAAAAGTTTCGACTTTAGTTTGCTTTTGCATCCTCCGCTTTCCAGCGGAAGCCGGCATTTAGAAAACGCGCTTTTGAGTCAAGGGAAGTTATGGCCTCCACTAGCCGACCAGTCATGTGGGGGAACGCACTGTTATCGTACACGGCAATGTTTTGCGTTGCTCGGGCGATAGGGTCATTGATGGCAATCGTCTCGAATTGGCCTTTGCTTAGGTTTTGGCAATTCGCGAAATATACGAGGGCAACGTCCAGTTTGGGATGACCTTCCATTTGTAAAATTAATTCATGGGCCGTGGGAGTGGTCACTTCCCATGTTCCGTTTGCCTTGATTTTCTCGTCCACACCGGCTTTTGCGAGGAGCTGCCAACTGAGGTCTCCCAGCGTGGAGATTTTTTGATCCGTGGTGCCTATAGACAAACCTTTTCGACCCAGGTCTTCGAGAGTCTGCAAGTTCTGTGGGTTCCCTTTGCGGACAAGCATTACAATGTCCGTGCTCGAGACATCGCGAGCACCACTGAATAACGAATCGACCTTCCCCATATATGAGGCATCGCATGTGAGAAAGACATCGGGCATGGCTGTCTTAGCTTTGCTCATGTCAATGGCTTTAATATTGGCGACGAGTGAGCCACAGCCGGCAAACTGCTCGATGATCGCACAGCCTTCTCTCTCCTCAAAGTCTCTTAAGGTTTGGGTAACTGCTTCGCGATTAACTCCGCCGCAATAAATGATTAGTTCGGGCTTCTTTACCCACTTGTCTCCTGCGACTCCCATGAAGTGATGTTTTGCGAAGTGCACTTGACCCTTCGATGGCGCAGCGAGGTATCGAGCGAAAAAAAGAGCTTGTCTGGCTTTTTGCGAAGAAGATGAAACATTTGCCGTTATGCGGGAGGTAACATTGGCCAATTCAGGAAGGTCGTGTATCTTGAGGCCGAATTGTTTTGCGGTTGTATTCCAAAGGAAGCCGGCTTGGACGATATCTGAGGCGACGACCGCCGCCGCCGCATCGGTCACGCGCGGTGAAGCGGTTTTTTTTGCTGTGTCGAACATTTCCCATTTGCCGAGGTTTTCAAGAGTTGCCTTGGTTGTTTTTCCTACACCGGCAGCTTCATTGCAAAGAACAAAGGGCACTTCCAGTCCGAGGAATTCATCCAATGATGAAAAGGCTAAATTTGCTTTTGGGGATGAGGCGAGAACGAGATTGAACGAGGCCAACTGAATTGATTCGGAAGTGAGCCCTTTTTCTCGAGCTCGGGCGGCGAAAGATAGATCGGCGGGGATATAAAGGTCAGCTCGGGATTTGTTGCTGTCCCGGTCCAGTTGTAATTTGCCCTCAAGCGCACCACTTGAATCGTAGTCGAGTGTTATCTTTACTCCGAATTCTTTCTGAAAAGCGATAGCTGCTTCTTCCACGGGCTTCCGTATTCCTGCCGCGCAATAGACGATCAAGTCTTCTGGCGAGGTTTCCACTTCTGGAAACTTGCTCCATACCGCGATCATCGAGGCTAGAACGAAAATGGATACGAGCGACAAAGTGACCCCGCCATACCATGGCGTTCGCCAACGCTTGTCTTTGTCTGGATTGAAAGGATTCACAAGCTACTTAATCTAAGCGATTGATAGGTTGCCCATCAATTGAAAAAGGCTGAATTTCCTAACTGCACACGAGGCAGTCTATCCTGCGTGTCATATCGATTTTTCGTATATTGAACCGGTTGGCATCGATAAGCATCATCTTTCCTCGGCTGGTTGACCCAAAGTCTGCGATCAGCTTTAGGCCCTCCATCACTCCGAAGTTTGCGACGAGAGCGGAAACTGCTCCGAACACAGGAAAGCGACGTTTCCAGTGCGGTGGCGTTTCAGGGAACAGGCAGGCTAGACAAGGAGTTTCGCCCGGCACGATGGGCATGACGTGCCCTTCGAGGCTGTACATTGCGCAATCGACCATAGTTTTATTTTGTCGTACGCACTCCCGGTTCATCAGGAATCGCTCTTCGAAAAGCGGTGCGCTGGCGAAGACGATGTCGGCTCTACTTACAAGCGCCGCCGCATTGGTTTCACTGAAATTTTCGTTATGAATCTCCACCTCTACTTTTGGATTAAAGGCGGCAAGAGTTTTGGCGGCGCTTTCTACGCGTGGTTTCCCCAGCCCTTCCCATTGCATGAGGATTTGTCGATTCAGGTCATCCTTTCGCAGGTTGCCGGCGTGGGCCAAGATGAGTTTGCCGATTCCGGCTGCTGCTAAGGCGAAGGCGATGGGGCCCCCAAGTCCACCGATTCGTGATACAAGTGCAGTTGTGCTTCGAAGCTTCTCTTGGCCTTCTTCGCCGAACCCGGCCACATCCAGTTGCCATTCGTAAATGGCGCGATCTTCTTCAGTCAGCATGGAGGAAGTCTAATTCCTATAAAGAAAGGGTGTAAGGCAAAAGGGAAGGAAGTGCGGTTTTTGTCCGTCGAGCCTAATTTTTTTCGTAAGTTGTCCAAGTTCCTTTTTCGTAGCTCCAAAACTGCCGAGCATTTTCTCTGTGCTTGTAGTAAAGCCATTCCGATGTGGAGTGACAGTAGAAAAACGGGTAAATTGATTTGCCCGTGTAAAGCCAACCAAGTTGTCCATCCCACATCCATAATGCCAATTCGTCGGTCCCGGACACGAACAGCCACCCATGCTTTGTATGATAAGCCCACCCATCTCCGTTGTCATAGAAATCTCCAAACCATGTGGAACTTTTAAATCCTGCGTCCAAGGTCTCCGTAGAGTCGCCGGACCATGGGGAAGCTTCTTCAACTTGCAGCACTAACTTGTATGTCGAAGTCGACGGTCCTTGGCGATTTGCCCAACGGTACCCCTTGATTTGAATTTCGTATTTACCCCCCGCGGGAAGGGTTCCGGAGATGGTCGGACTGTTCTTGTCGCCATTGAAGGTCAATCCATTAGGCAAACCGGAAATCAAATAGCTCTGTGCTTCGTGTCCATGAGTATAAAAACGGAAAGTATACGCATCGCCTTCCGTGCCTGTGGCAGGGTTCTTATCAATCTCTTCAAATGCTTTTACATAGGTTGTGGCTCCCGTTAGTGCGTGCGGCAAAGTCGTAACTACTGTTGCCGGCAAGAGTGCCCTAAGTGTTTTAACATGTGCGGCAATTGGAGCGAAAAAGGTCGAAAGGTGTTTCCCGAATGGCAAGATCGGCAAGCGTTGAAGAAGCATGGCCAATGTCATGCACAGGATTTGTGCTCTACTTTTCATCTTTAGTTGCATCCGCAGCCTCCACCTCCTGCTCCGCGACCTCCTCGGGATGCCTCCCGGCTGTAAAAGGCGTGATCATTCATCTTAACCGCTAACTTGTCTCGGTCCGGGCGCATGATGTAGTCGGCGAGGTATCCTCTTTGCAGAATGTTCACAGTGGGCTTGGGCGAGCAACCACCAAAGGTAATGGCCGTTAAGGCGAATAGCGAAAGCCGCCAAGACTTCTTAATTCGTTGTGTCGTGCAGGTATTCATAAATGCCTTTTGTCCATTCAACGCCGTTTTGGTTTTGTACGCAACCTTCCGCTCCAAAAAACCTATCGATTCTGGCAAGCCCTCGTTCGGTTCCGTCCAGCAAGGCGCAAGTGGACAGAACTCCAGCTTCCAGGCAGGAGCGTGAGATGACCGTTGCCGACAGACAGTTGTTGCTCGTTGGGTAACCCGTGCGATGATCGATCAAGTGCCCGTACCTTTTGCCGTTCTTTTCGAAAAACCTTCGATAGTTCCCCGATGTCGCTACAGCCATGCCCGAAACCGAAAAAATCCGTTGTGCTTGGCCTTGCTTTCCGGGATCTTCAAGACCGACTCGCCATGCAGGCGCGTCGGGCGGAGAACCTGCGGCAAAAACATCGCCTCCAAAGTCGATGAGAAAATCCTCCAGCTCATGTTCACGGGCCAACTCAGTTACTCGGTCAACGGCATATTCTTTGCCAAAGCCTCCGAAATCTAGTCCCATCCCTGTTTTCGGCAGGAAGATGGAGCGGTTCTCTCGATGAACTTTCTTCCATCCGATTTTTGAAAGTGCCTCACTGATTGCGGATTTGGAGGGGATTTGCGGGTTCTCGGCTTTAAAATCCCAAAGGCGGGAAAGAGGAAGAGTGGTGGGATCAAAGAGTCCTTCCGTCAAAAAATGGAGGGTATCGCACAGGTCGAAAAGGTGAGTGTCTGTTTCGTCGGTTTCAACGGGGTTTCGACCAGCTACAGCATTGATCCGGGATATTAGGCTGTCGTCCTTGAATCGGGAATAGCGGGCCTCAAATTGGTGCATCCAATCGAGTGCGTTTTTGCGAAAGATGTCGGCAGCTCCCATCGAATTCGCAGCATAGAGTATTTCGCAACGGGTTCCCATGGCAGGAAACTGCAGACGAAAGAGACCGTTGGCCAAGATTTTAGGAGAAATTTTGGATGGAGCGTGCATCTTCAGAACTCCCATTGCAGGCCAACGGTATATATATCCGCGTCTGGATACATCAGAGGTGAGGTTACTCCGTCACGGCCTTCCATGTCGTACCTCTCGTAGGCCAAGTCTAGGTTAATGTTGTCACCTTTGAACATCGTCAGTTTCAGGCCATAGGCAAGGCTCTCCATTTTGGAAATCCGATAGTCTGCCGAATAATGGGGCGCCAACCCCGTGGGAGGAGCTCCGAAATTTATTTTGGATTCGTCTAGGATCGTGACGTAATAATCAGCCGCCGATTGATTATAGTATCTCAGCAAGGGTCGCACGACAAGATTTTCGCCAAAGCGTTGGAACCACTGCACTTCCAAGGTGTTGCCTCGAAGACCGGAATCGTCGGCAAAGAATCGGTAACTGCCTTGGAGGCTAGAACGCAGGGATTCAATGTAGCGAGTTCCCTCGACAAAGACGACGTACACGTTGCGGGTATCGGGGCGGTTTTCTGGTGTTTGCCGAAGAACTTTGGCGCTATGCACTGTTGCGCGGTAGGCAACGTTCTTGTACGGATCGCTCAAATAACCTGACGGGCGAGAATACGAAAGGTTTACCGCCAACGTAGTCTTGGGGTCGAGGACACGATGGGCACCCAAGATGATCTCGGGGGTTCGCTTGGTTTGCTCGTCGAATCCCGGGTATCCTATCATTTGCGTATCCACGGTGTCGTCGAGGTAGGAAAGCCCGGCGCTTAGAGTGAGAGTTTTTTCTGCATATTGACGAGCTAGTCGAACGGCATAACTATGTGAAAGATAATCGGGTTCATGACTGAGTCCGAACTCGAAGGAGAAGTCGTATTCATTGGTTTCTTTCGAAAGGGTGACCACTCCGGCCCGTCTTACCTCTTCGATCGGGTCGGAAAGCCAGTCAGATTCAGTTGGGGGCAAGCCTATGGGAGTGGCCCCTGACCACGTATCCACAACGCCCACGACATCAAGGCGCCATTCTTCCGTGAGGGCTGCTTCCGCCTCTACGTACCATGAGCGAACGTGAATCCTATCTCCTTCTTCGACCCATTCGCGATACTTGGCTCGCAATGCCTTTTCGGCGGGACTCTTTCGGGTGACCAATACGAGTAACGCGGCGACCGCCAAGAAGCGAATGGCTCTAATTGCGCTCGTTTTCATTTAGAGAGAGCCTTTCGAAAGGGTGAGGTTTGGTCAAGCTCTGCAAGTCTGTATTGCTATCGGATTGTCTGGACTTGTTTCTTTCCCTCAGTTGTCCTGCAATCCTATCTTGCCAAAATTCGGCTTACTCGCGAGGAATCATTTACTTGATTATATGAATTCGAAAAAACGCATATTCGTTGTCGACGATGAGAAAGATCTTACCGACCTTCTGCAATTCCAATTGAAGCGTGAGGGGTTCAAGGTGGAGACCGTGAACGATCCTTTCGTGGCTCTAAGCATGGCGCGCGACTATGGGCCCGATTTAATCGTACTGGACGTCATGATGCCCGACTTGGATGGCTATCAACTGCTACGAATGTTCCGATCCGATCACCAGTTGACTGAGGTTCCCGTGGTCATGCTCACGGCTCGAGCGGGGGTGGAAGACCGCATCAAGGGGCTTGAAAGCGGTGCCGACGATTACATGTGCAAGCCATTCGAAACAAAGGAACTGATTCTGCGCATCCGTTCCATTTTGAAACGAAGCAGTGAGCAAAACCGAGCTCCTTCAGGGCGAATCGTTATGGGCAACGTCGCCATCGACGAGGAAGACCATTCCGTTAGCGTTGGTGGTGTGGAGATTCCCTTTACTGTGACCGAGTTCAAGTTGCTTCAGTTTTTCCTTAAGCGAAAGGGTAGGGTGCAAACCAGAGAGAATCTACTCGTTAGCGTTTGGAAGTTCGATACCGATGTCGAGACTCGCACCGTAGACGTTCATATTCGCCGACTGCGGAAAAAGATGGAGACGGCCGATTTGGAGATCGAGACGATACGTGGGGTTGGTTATCGTTTGGCGGAAAAAGCAAAGTAGATTGCCATGTATGTGGAACCATGGATCTTGGCGGCCGTCCTTCTCAGTTTTGTTTTGGCCTGTTCGGTGCTTTGGCGCCGCGGGAGATCCATGGACGGAAAACCTGAAGAGCAAACTTTAGTTGATATTGGCAACGAGGAACTGAATCCTCACGATAATTCCCGCAGGGATTTTGTGGCTAACGTATCCCATGAGTTGCGTACCCCGGTAGCCATCGTGAAAGGATTCGCGGAAACTCTGGACGACAGCTACGATGAACTTTCAGGCAAGAAACGGCGAGAATTCATAGGGAAGATTCGAAAAAATTCGGATCGTCTTTGCTCCTTGGTCGGGGATCTCCTCTATTTGGCGGAACTGGAGTCTCCTTCTCATGCATTGAGACCCGAACCCAGCAGTCTTTCGGTTGTTGTCCGTACCGTTGTAGACAGGTTGGGCGAGCGACTGGACCTGAATACCCAAAGAATACGATTGGAGCTTGCCGAGGAACGGAAGCCGATGTCCTTCGATCCGTTGAAGGTAGAGTGTGTCGTCGAGAACCTTTTGAGCAATGCCCTTCGCTATGCCCGTGATTCCTCCGTTATAACTATTCGAACTATTTTTGATGAAGCCCCCAAAGTGATCCGTTGTGAAGTGCAAGACGATGGCTGCGGTATTCCCGAGAAGGACGTGCCCCATCTTTTCGAGCGATTCTATCGTGTCGACAAGGGACGTTCCAGGGAGAGTGGCGGCACGGGCTTGGGTTTAAGCATCGTGAAGCATATCGTGGAATTGCATGGCGGCACGGTATCCGTTCGGAGTAAGCTCGGTGAAGGAACGACCTTCTCCTTCAGCCTGCCCTGCGACTTCTGAATTTCCCACATATCTTCCCTCAGTCGGGAAATTGGGAGTGAAGCATCTCTTGCATTTGTAACGTAATTGTAACGTTTTCTTCGCAAGATCGTAATTTGAATCTGCTATAATAAATGGAGACTTTAAGCCAATCATAGTCCGATAACAGTAAGATGAACGCAAAAACCATAGCTATTCTGCTATCGATCACTTGTTTTGCATCCGCAAGTGGGCAGTCCGCCTACGACAAAATTTGGAGCAAAGTGGTATGGTATGAGAATGAGGAGAACGACGTTTTTCAGAAGCTTGCATTCACGGGTCGTCTGCAAGGAGACTATCATAGCTTTGATGATGACGCTGGAGGAACATCCGAAAGCGACTACGATTGGCGACGTTTTCGAGTTGGCTTCAAAGCCTCTTTTTTTAATAGGCTGACCCTCCATTCGGAGGCCGACATGAACCTCAATGATCCTTCGCCTCTCTACAAGAAACTTACGGATACCTACCTTTCATGGACCACGGCAGGCGCGGTGAGGATCAAGGTGGGAAAGCAATCGGCGCCTTTTACTTTACATGGTTCGACGTCATCCAAAAAGCTTTACACTCTCGAAAGAGGTAAGGTTGCAAGTAATATCTGGTTTTCCAATGAATACTATTCCGGGTTTACCATCTCAGGCAAAAAAGGCAGTTGGGAGTATTTCACCGGAATCTACTCGAGCGATCTTGGACCGGAGTTCGACGAGGCTTTTGACTACGGTTGCTTTGGTCTTATTTCCTTGGGATACAACTTTAAGGAAAATTTAGAATTGGATAACGCCTTGGTTCGCTTGGATTACGTCAAGCAACAAGAAGATACGGCGAATCCCTCAAAACAGCCTGATCACAAGAATATAACTTCATTGGTAACCAAGTTCGAGAAGGATAATCTGCACCTCTGGGCAGACCTAAGCTTTTCCGATGGATATGGCTCCCAAAGCGATCTATTTGGTCTGCAGTTCATGCCCTTCTACGATATTACGGACAAGACCCAAGCGGTTTTTAGCTACACTTACCTAAAAAGCTCCGGCGGAGACGGTATCAAGCTAACCAAATACGAGAAGGATTTGTTTGGTGGCAAGGGCAACAAAACCAGTGAGAGCTTTCTCGGTCTGAATCACTTCTTTTATGGGCATAAGTTGAAGTGGCAAAATGGAATCCAATACACTGAAATGGAGACCACCTCGGCTGGCGACAAGTACGATGGCTGGGGGTTTACCTCCGGAATCCGTATCAGTTGGTAAATGAAGCCTCATTTTTCCGAAACATCTAAACCTGGTCTAAAAAATGGAACATATTGACTTTTGGGATTTCTTTGTTGGCTTCCTTTACGTGTTGGGGGGGTTGGGCATCTTCCTCTTCGGCATGAGGGTGATGAGCGAAGGCATCCAAAAAGTAGCGGGAGAGGGCATGCGCAGGATTATGGCGACGATGACCCAGAATCGTTTCTTCGGGCTCATGACGGGGGTGACGGTTACCTGTCTCGTGCAATCTTCATCGGCAACGACCGTGATGGTGGTGAGCTTCGTAAATGCTCAATTACTCACTTTGACAGAGTCAATAGGGATTATAATGGGAGCGAACCTTGGCACTACGTTGACGGGTTGGATCATTGCGACCGTGGGCAAATTCAGTCTTTCAAAGATCGCCTTGCCCATAATTGGAGTGGGCCTGCCCATGATTTTCGTGAGCAAGCCGAGGGTAAAAAACTTGGGTGAGGTGCTAGTCGGTTTCGGTTTGCTTTTCTTTGGCCTTAGCGAACTGAAGGATGCTGTTCCCGATGTCAAAACCCTGCTCAAGAGTACCGAACCTGCCGATCAACTCCTGGTACAGGACATACAATCTCTGATCGAGCAATTGAACAGTTTCGGTTTCGGATCCGTTTTGATCTTTCTCGGGATAGGGGTCGTCTTGACGCTTCTTGTTCAGTCTTCGTCTGCCGCAATGGGGATCACGATCATCGTGGCCATTAACGGTTGGATCAATTTCGAGATCGCTGCCGCTATTGTGATGGGGGAAAACATAGGAACCACCGTCACTGCGTGGTTGGCCTCTTTGGGAGCCAACTTGAACGCCAGGCGTGCGGCTCGTGCTCACTTTCTCTTCAATGTGGCGGGGGTTTGCTGGATGTTGCTCTTGTTTTACCCGTTCATCGCCATGGTGGACGGGGTCATGCCGGGTTCCATTCACCAAAAAGATGTTACGGCTCAAGAAATAGCGGTTTTTCGCAAAGTGCAATCCTTGGAAGCCGAGGGCATGGGCGACGAAAAAATTAAGAAGGCGATTGTGGATTGGAACACCCCGCTCCACTTATCTTTGTTTCATACCCTCTTTAATCTCTGCAATATCTGTCTCCTGATCGGGTTCTCTCCGCATTTGGGGAGATTGGCCGAGAAATTGGTGAATCCTCGAACATCGAACGGGAAGGAACCTGTCCCGGGAAGTCTCGCCTCGATTCACTATGAGGGTTCGGGTCTGCTGCCCAAGACAGGTGAGCTGAATCTTGCCTTGGTCGAGGCGGAGGTCAATCGGCTTGCCGCCGTGACCCGTTACATGTTCGAAGGGTTCGTCGAGATATTCGAACACCCCGAGGAAGACAAGGGTCCGTTTATTAAGGAGCTTATCGAATTGGAGGACAAGTGCGACGAACTTGCTTTCGAAATCACCCAAACGCTCATTCACTGTACGACCGAGAGTCTTGCTGGTGAAAGCGCATTGCACGTTACTGCTCTGCTTAGGGTGACTGCTGAACTGGAGGACATCGGTGACTGTTGCCACCGCTTAGTCCAATTGGCCCACCGGAAATACCGTAAGCAGCGTATTCTGCCCGAGGAAACAAAGAAGGAAATAAAGATTTTCTCGGAACAGATTCTCGACTTCATGGAGCTTTACCAGACTCACTTGAAGGACAAGAGCATTCTTCCTGACATGGCCGAGGCTGAGCAAATCGAGCAGCGCATCGACGCTTCCAGAAAGATGCTTCGCAAGAGTGCCGTCAAGCGAATGAAAGAATCGGTGAACGTGAAGGCGGAAATGATCTACGTGGACATTCTCAACGAGATGGAGAGGATCGGCAACGACGCCCTAAACGTCGTTCATGCCCTCAACCACGTGGTCTGACTCTTCCGCCGGTTTCCGTTTGGCAAAGCCTTATACGACCGAGGGTATCCACTGCTCGACTCTGTCTCTGATGAGATCTCGGATTTCGCGGGTCCGCTCCAATTTTTCTTCCTCCGCGACTTGCAAGGTGGACGGATCGGGGAATCCCCAATGCAATCGCTTGACTGCCCTCGGGAAGGTCGGGCATCGTTCCGCGGATGCCTCGTCGCAGACGGTTATTACATAGGCGAACTCTTGGGCCCGGGGAATGAAATGTTCGACGGAGTCGCAAGTGTTCTTCGAAATATCCACACCCACTTCTTGCATGGATTCGACGACGATGGGGTTCAACTTGCCTGGCTCGATGCCTGCGCTTTCGGCTTCGAATCTTCCCTTGGCGAATTGATTGAGAAAAGCCTCCGCCATTTGTGAACGAGCGCTGTTGTGAATGCATACGAATAAAACCTTTTGCATCCTCATATACCAAAGTCTACTTCTCTGAATGGTCAAGCCATGGAGAGTGAGTATTGTGAGCAGCCTGTAACTAATCCGTTTTCTTTAGGACCATATAAGCGATAAATCCTATGTTTTGTTTCATCCGGCTTGCCACGATGGGCCTGTGTCGTTGCGATGTTAGATAAAGTTATGTCCTTTCTGGAAGTCAGTCACTTACGCAAGAGCTTTGTTTCGCCTGACGGCGGGAAGTCTCTCGTAGTGGATGTAGAAAATTTTTCCCTGTCGGCAGGAGACCTCTTCGGCATGCGTGGCGAAAGTGGTTCGGGGAAAACAACGTTTCTTCATCTTTTGGCGGGCATACTTCGACCAGACGAGGGATCCATCATTCTGGACGGGACCGAAGTGTCCAAATTGAACGAGGCCGCTCGCGATCACCTTCGGGCCTCTGCAATCGGTTATGTCTTCCAGTCTTTCAACCTTCTTCAGGGTTTTACCTGTCTCGAAAACATCATGCTCGCCATGTCCTTTGCCGGGAAGGTGAACGAGACTCGAGCCAAGGAGTTGCTTGATCGGGTAGGCCTTTCTCACCGTTTGGCTCATTATCCCCGTCAGCTTTCTATTGGGCAGCAGCAACGCGTGGCCCTCGCTCGGGCCTTGGCTAATCGTCCCAAACTAGTATTGGCCGACGAGCCAACGGGCAACCTCGATCCTAGCAATGCCCACAAGGCCCTCGCTCTCCTCCGAGAACTTTGCTGCGATGCCGGGTCGGCTCTCCTCCTCGTGAGTCACGATGAGAACGTGATCGGTGGCTTTGACGAAAATCTTGATTGGAGTGACCTCAACCGAGCCTTCGCCGAGGCGATGAACGATTGATCCGATGTTGCGCTCCGGTCCATGGATAATCCTCTTCCTCGCGACCCGCGGGTTGCGGCAATATGCCTTTTCCACTGCAGTGGCATCGCTTGCGATTGCCTTGGCGGGAGGCCTGTTTCTTGGAACTTGGAAAATCAAGGAGGAAGCGAAAAACGCGTTTTCTCGTTCTTCGGGAGGCTACGATGCCGTCCTCGGGGCAAGAGGTTCCAAGCTGCAACTCGTACTCAACGGCCTTTTTCATCTCGAGGCCTCGCCCGGTAATCTTTCATGGGAACAGTATGAACTCATTCGTGATACTCGAGGCGTAAGCGAAGCCTATCCAATCGCCGTGGGCGACAACTATCATGGCTTTCGTCTTGTCGGAACGCTTGCCGAGATGTTTGAAAAGCACGAATGGCGAAAAGGTCGGAAATACATTGTACAATCCGGCGGTCGACTTTTCACCGACAATGCGAAAGAGGCTCTTGTTGGAGCCTTTGTCGCTCGTAACCTTGGCTTGAAGGTGGGCGATAACTTTCATCCCTATCACGGTCTCACCTTCAAGGAAGAGGCGAAGCACAAGGATCTCTATGTCGTTGTCGGCATACTTGAGGCTACGGGTACCCCTAGCGACAAGGTTATATGGATTCCGATCAAGGGTATCCAGCTTATGGATGGGCATAACCCAGAGACCGCTACCGACGTCAGTGCCGTTCTTCTTAACCTCAAGGGTGCTGCTGGGTTCATGCTGGACATGAAGTACAACAAGCAAGGCAATGTAGCCACACTCGCTTGGCCTGTTGCGGGCACCCTTGCTAGTTTCTTTGAGCGACTCGTTTGGTTTCAGCGTGTGCTTGAGATTATAGCCTATCTTGTCGCCTTTGTGGCGGCCTGCGTCATTCTCGCTATTTTGCGAAACGCCATGAACGAGCGCCGGCGAGAGATCGCCATCTTGCGTAGTCTCGGCGCTCGGCGTGCTACGGTCACGGCGGTCGTTCTCGCCCAGGCCGGACTGATTACTCTGCTGGGGATAGTGGGCGCCGCCTTCGCCTATTTGGGTATCGGCTTTCTCGCGGCTTCCGTGGTACGCGAGCAAACGGGTGTGCTTCTTGAGCCTTTCACCTATGATCCGAGCTTCTTTTACGTTCCAATCGGTATGCTTGCCGTAGGGTTTTTAAGCGGTTTGTTGCCTGCTCTCCAAGCTTACCGATCCGATGTAGCCAAGAACCTCGTCCAGCAGTCTTGAATAAGTGATGGTAGTGAAAGCCCTTTAAAGCTATATTGTTCTAAGTGGTAGATGCTTTGCACCGCCCGATGCTTGCAATAAATCCTCAAGTTTGATTAACTCTTCTACTTTGCGCACCACTTTGATTTTCCGTGAAGACTTATAGTAAAGCATTCCATTGGAGATTGTTTTCGATCTCCATACTTGCCTTTTTTTTGGGTGCTTGCGGTGCCGAGGACGGATTGGTGGATGATGGAAAGAATGCTCCTCCATCGATCCCACAGGATTACCTTCCCGAAATTGCCCGACCATCCTTCCCAAAAGTTAATTTCGGAGTCCTTACGGGTTTTCGGTATAATGTGAATTGGGAAACCGATGGCAGGAGTCCTGATCAAGCCGCTTTTGCGCGCCGCGTACCTTCTGCTGCCCGCAGCCTGCATGGTCGTCGGGTCTCGGTAGAAGGCTATATGATTCCCGTGACCCTTATCGAAAATGATTCCAAGACTACCGAGTTCCTTTTGCTCCCCGACACCAAGGCATGTTGCGAAGGAAAGACCCCAAAGCAAAACGGTTGGATCCTCGTGAGGACCCCGCCGAAAGGCGAAAAGCCAGAATTAGACAAACTCTTGCGTGTCACCGGCGAATTTACTGTCCAAGAAAGATGGAACCCTTCTGATGGTTTTTTTAAGGGTCTTTATCATATGACTTGCGAAGACGTGACTCCCATTGCTTTATAGTTTGTGCCAACGGAATTCAAGAAAATGAAGACTACACTCACCATCACTGGGATCATCACAGTATGTCTTCTTGGTGGTTGTGGTGGCGAGGGAGGAATCCAAGATTCTTCGGATTCTGTACCAAAAGGTGAACCCATTAGGGGAGAACCTATAACGGTTGAAAAAAAGGAATTGGACAGTTGGGAGGTCGTCGCAACTGAGATCAAGGAACTGAACGCAAGTGCTTTTCGCGCATTGAAATGCGGGTTTGATGCCGTGCTGGGGGCTCGTGGTTCGAAAATACAGCTGGTTCTCAATAGTCTCCTGCATCTGGAGTCTTCCCCCGGCAATCTTTCCTGGGAGGAGTACGAAACTATTCGCGACACCCGTGGAGTGAGCGAAGCTTATCCAATCGCCGTCGGCGATAATTTCCGCGGTCATCGCTTGGTTGGAGCTCTTTCGGAAATGTTCGAAAAACACGAGTGGCGGGAGGGACAAAAGTACAACGTTCTACCCGAAGGGCGTATTTACAAGGATGATGCCAAGGAAGCACTCGTCGGAAGTTTTGCGGCTCGGAAATTGGGCCTTAAGGTGGGGGATAACTTTCATCCCTATCACGGTCTCACCTTCAACGAGGGAGCGAAGCATAAGGATGTTTATCTGGTTGTAGGCATACTTGAAGCTACGGGCACGTCTGCCGACAATGTCATTTGGATTCCCGTTCAGGGAATTCAGCTCATGGATGGTCATGATCCCAAGTTCGCCAAGGATATTAGCGCCGTTCTACTTAAACTAGACGGAGCCACCGGCTTTAGGTTGGACATGAAGTACAATAAGCAAGGCAAGTCGGTCACGCTTGCTTGGCCCTTGGAAAGAGTGTTGGCGGGGTTTTTCCAAGGAGGTTTGCCTCGATACCTGAAACTCGCTCGTCAGTTCGGGCAAGGCAACATGTCGGCCTTTGTTGATGGGGACTCGGTTTTACATGATGCTTTCGATGCCAAAGACGCCAACGTCACGATTGTGGAAGGGGAGGTGACAAGTGTCGGTGGGAAGATTGTTTCTCAGGTGACTTCTTCGGAGGAAAGGGAAATCGTGGATTTGCCCCCCCCTCCTGGGTCAGACTCCAACTTTTCTAATTTTCAGGATCCCGTGGTTTCAAACCTCCCCCCCTTGCCCAAGGGAAGCGGATACGCTCCTCTAAGTTTTGCAAGTATGTCGAAGTTCGCCTACGAGGTTGACTGGGAAAAGGATGGTATTAAATTCGACCTTTCGGCCTTCGCTCGTCGCGTCCCTATTACTGTCCGTCAAATGGATGGGCTAGCTGCAGCCGTTGAGGGGTTTATGATTCCCACCGTAGTAAACGAAGATAATATGGTCACCGAGTTCTTGCTGCTCCCTGACCAAATGAGTTGCTGTTTTGGCAAAGCTCCCGAAGCCAACGGTTGGGTTGTCGTGACTGCACCCAAGGGAGTTGAAATCATGATGGACAGGATTATTCGGGTGACCGGCACCATGGCCGTAGAGGAAAAATGGGACGAGGAGTTCTTCGTCGGCCTTTACCACATGACCTGTGACAAGATTACGGGCCCGGCACTCTAACTCTTGGCATCACCCACCTGACATCGGGGTGATCAAAATCACCTCCGATTCGTCTTCTAGCGAAAGATCGTCCCTAAGGTCGACTTGGGTGTCATTTACGGCTACGACCAAGGTCGGTACCGGAGTCCCGTCGTCATTCACAACGAATTTCGAAAATTCGGGACCATGTTCTCTAGAAATATTTCCAAGTAGCTCCACAAGCCCAATTCCATCGGCGACCTCGATGTCTTCCTCGGAGGTTCCTGCAGCAGTAGCAAGTTGCGAAGTGTAGCGAAGTGTGATTTTCATGACACACTTTCGGCGAAACTTCCTTTCTCCATCCTAATGGACCGGGATGCCCGTCCCGCCGCGCGGTCGTCGTGCGTGACCATGAGTACAGTGCCTCCCTCTTCGGCGAAAGTGGCAAGGTGATCAAGAATCGAATCGGCATTTTCGGGATCGAGATTGCCGGTCGGTTCGTCGGCCAACAAAAGTTGGGGATCGAGAAGCAACGCTCTGGCGAGTGCTACTCGCTGCTGTTCGCCCACGCTTAAGGCGGATGGTACATGGTGTCGGCGCTCGGTTAGGCCAAACTTTTCAAGCAAAGCCTTTGCCTTGTCTTCTGCACCGGGAAGGGCTCGAGCTAGGGTGGGGGCGAGCACGTTGTCCAATGCGTCAAGGTAGGGAACAAGATGAAATTGTTGAAAGACGAAGCCGATGTATTTTGCCCGGATGCTTGCCCTCCTTGCGCTGTCTACTTCGTAGGGCCGAGTGCCCATGATTTCCACTTCCCCTTGATCGGGTCTCAACAATCCTCCCGCGATCAAAAGGATGGTCGATTTCCCGCAACCACTGGGTCCACCCAGAGCTACGAATTCGCCCGACGCGATCTCTAGGCTCATGTTGTTCACTGCCGCTACGGACGAGCCTTTTGGTCCCGCAAACGTCTTGTGCACATTTGTCGCTCTTAGAGTAAAGTCACTCATTGCGAAGGATGGTTGCTGGATCTCGGTTAGCGGCTTGCAGGGCGGGCAACCATGATGCCGCGCAGGAGAGGACGGGTACGGATAAAAGGACTAGAGGAATATCTCCCCGAAGAGACCTTAGGTCGAACCCATGAAGCGAATCCTTTAAGATGTCGGCTAGGAGAAAAGCGAAAAGCAGTGTCAAACCGGCTCCAAACAATCCAACGAGAAACGCTCGCCCCATCAACGCGCCCAAGATCGAACCCGTGGAAATTCCCATGGCTCGGAGGATGCCGATTTCGGCTTGACGATCTCGAGAGTTGGCAAAGGCGAGAAAGGAAACCCAAGCCATAGAACCAAGAATCACGACAGTGAGAAGAGCCGTGTACTTTTGCTTATCCTCGAATCTTAGCTGGTCGCGGTCAGCTTGGAGTTTGATCGCCTCGGCCTTTTTAGATGCGATGGCGCGTTGACTATGTTTCTTTGCCTTGTTTCGGGCCTCGGCCCGAGCCAATGCCTTGCTTTCGGTCTCGATGACTTTCGTCCCGGGAAGTATGCCCGCAATTTCGCGGCGAATTTCTCCGAGGCGATCAATTGTGGCGCAATTGCATTCCAATGCCTTGATCGCATTGATGCGTCCTTCTTCTTTAAGAAGTTCTTGGCATTCGCCGAGGTGCATCCAAATGGTGATGTCGTCCTTCGTTCCGCGTTCTGCGTGACATTTCCCGACGATGAATTCGCGTCCCATGAATACGGTGGCGTTCCCTTCCTTCAGGTCAAGCGATCGGTGGAGTTCGTGACCGAGTACGATCTGCCCTTTCTGCACGGGGTCAATGAGTGGCTTCTTGGGGTCACGGTGTGCGATTGGAACTTCGCCGCGAATACCGATTAGGATGACGGTGCGTTCCCGTTCGGGCCACTTCAGCTTGCGGGTAAGGCTCGGCAGGAGGTGATTGACGGTTACGATTTTGCTTTCAGCCAAGGTGCCGGCATAGGACTCGGGCATTGTCTTTGAAGCGAACCCTTCTGCGTAAACTTCGCTTAGCTCCTGTCCTTCGGGAAAGATGAAGATGTTGAAACCCAGTCCTTTCATCGTTTTGCGGACATCGTCCTCGTAGGCTTTCATCTCTTTCGCGAACTTTGCTTCCATGTCGGCGGATTCTTCGTTCATCCTCGTTAGCATTTTCGAAGTTCGCAAGTCGTGCGCACCAAGTAAAGCAACCACTGCGACAAGTCCTGCGACGCTCGTTGCTATCGTTGCCACGGCGAGTCCGAAGCTTAGCTTGCGGTGACAAATTTCCCGCCCGATAAGTCGCCGAAGGTTCACTGATCGCGATTTTTGTTCAGTACAAAAGTGCCAACCAGCAAGATGCCCGAGACCAATACCACGGCAACGATGAGGCCGTTCGAAATGGGAGGTTCATCCGTCGCCGTCTCTCGCTCGACGACCTCCGAAGAAGATGCGTTCGCCTCGAGTTCACCACTGTTTTCTTCGGTATTATCTTTTGCGGGTTCGTTGGCTGCAATGAGATCTTCGACTCCCGTCAGCGGCGGCAGTTCCTTCTCTGCGATTACGGAACTTCCTTCAAGGGCAGTCCACCAATCGGCTTTTACCAGTATGTCCATGCCCGGATTTTGATTCTTAACTTGGCAAGAGCATGCGCCGCAAAGATACCCGCAGTCGGCCAGTGCGTTTTCCTCGCTTATTCCGGCACCAATAAGTGGGGGAAGGACGCGACCTTTGCCAAATGCCGGGAAAAGCATCGGTTTATTCTCCATTTCTTTATCGAGCAGGTCGTCCTCCAAGCGCAAAAGCATGGACCTCAATATGGCTTCTTGAGGATCCTTGCGAGAGAGGCGCAAGATTGAAAAGGCGATCTTGAGAGGAACGGAGGACTCGAGAATGTTTTCTTCGTCTCCGGGGCTGAGAAGAAGGTTTGGGTCGTCGAGAGCACTTTGCTGAATAACGCCTTCAGGAACCGAAATCTCCTTTTCGGCAATCTTGGCGTATTTTTCGAGTGTATCGAAGAGTTTGTCGTCCTCTTTCTGATTTCCGGTTTCGAGGAAAAGCCAGACCGCCGAATCGCCTGCGAGAATTCGTTTTACCAGTTCTCGCCGGGTCGGAGAGTCCAGAATCTGGTTGATATTATTCCTTGTGAAGTTCCCGTTCCAAATGGGATTAGTGTTCTGTTCGAAGGCTTCGAATGGGAAGAAAAGGTGAATGGAGACCGAAGCGTTTTGGTCGCTGTGAAGTTTTTTCCAGCGTGCAAACTGTTTTTCCTCCTTGGCCAGATCGAGGGTTTCGAAACGAAGATTTATCATCGGGCCGTTCGGTCCGACTAGGTTTTCCTCCAAATAAGTGACATTGGATTGCTCTTCGCCGGTTAGGTTGCCGTCATGAACAATAACCAATTGGTAATGATCGGGTTGCCATCTCTCCAACGCGTAACGAAATACGGGCACCTGACAAGCTTCCGTGATCACGGCAGCAGTTAGGAGAATTAAGCAAACTGTGGTTATCCGAGCATTCATGAATTGGAAGTCTCCTAAAGTGTTTCGTTCGGGATTTAGGAGGTCAAGCAGATCTTCCCACGGACGACTTTTTTCTTAACTGGGCCTTCGACTCATTCAAATTCGATGATGTGAGATTACATTTGGAGTATTGAATCCCGATCAGTAATTAATTCAGTAAAAGCGATTTACTTTGCCGACCTTTTCTTTCTCTTCGTTTTCCCCTTAGTCTTTTTCGAGGATTTTTTCTCGCCCGAAGAAGAGTCTTTGGAAGGTTTTGAAGCAGGCGCCAGACTAACTTTTTTCATATGGTCTGGATTGCTTACTGAACCGCTGCCTGGGGCGCCTCGCTTAATCTTATCGACAAATTTCATGCCTTCAACGACCTGCCCCCAAACCGTATATTGTCCATCCAGAAAGTTGGCATTGTCCAAACAGATGAAAAATTGGCTATTTGCGCTGTCCGGATTACTGGATCTAGCCATCGAGCAGGCGCCTTTGCCATGTTTGCGCTTGTTGAATTCTGCGGGAATGTCGGGTTTGTCGGAACCCCCTGTACCTACGCGTCCTTCGTTGAATTTTTTTACGTTGCCGAACTGTACGTCACCCGTCTGGGCCATAAAACCGTCTATCACCCTATGGAAGGCGACGCCGTCGTACTTTCCCGCTTTTGCGAGTTCTTTTATCCGGGCCACATGTTTGGGCGCGGTATCGGGGTACATCTCGATGACGACTTGTCCGTCATCCAAATCGATGAGCAAGGTGTTTTCGGGATCTATATCGGCCTTGGTTTTGGCGTCGGTCATTGTGATGGGAAGGATAAACGCGGCTATCGCGAGTAGTTTCTTCATTGTAGTTTGGGTTGATGGTGAGCGACGGAGCAAGAAGGGCGGCTCAACCTGGATACCAGATCTTACGGGCATCTTCGGGAGAACGTTGATAGTTCCAAGCTTTGTCTATGAGTAGTTTCAAATCAATTTTTGGCCTCCAGTCGAGAAGGAACTTGGCTTTCGAGTTGTCCAGCCAAGTGCTGTGGTGGGGTGTTGGCACATCCACGGAGGGCAGTCCTCGGCTTTCCTTCAGGTAGTCGGCCACCTTGCGATAGTGCACGGGCTCATTCATGCAGATATTAAAAAGCTGCTGGCGAGCCTTTGGATTATCGATCGCAAGCATAATCGCGGATGCGAGATCCTCGACGTGAACGAAGTTGCGCTGAACGGGTTCTCCTGTGGGGTCGAGCATAACCGGTATGGTTTGGGCGGCCTCATATCTCGTGGCTTCCTCAGGAGAAACGAGATCGTGCCAAACAGGGCCTCCGAAGACATCACTTCCAAAGGAAAGCGTATGCTTGAAGTCGTCTTTCTCCATGATCCATGGGGCGCGAAGGCAGCAACCATTGAAATCGTACTGGGTGTAGTACTGTTCGAGCATGACTTCCTCCAGTACTTTGGACAGAGCGTAGCATCCGGGGTAGGCTGAATGCTTTTGCGTTTCGGTAACGGGATTGGGATGGGGATAGAAGAAGTGCCCCATACCTGCATCCCCTCCGATCAAAATAAATTGTTCGAAGGATGGGCTCGTCCGGCATTCTTCCAGAAGCCAGAACAATCCCTTAACCGTGACGTCCATTACTTCTTCGGGAGTCTCTTTGCAGGTGGCGAGATGCAAAACATGGGTGACTCCATTGATCGCTTCGGCGACCAGATTGCGATCGGCAATGCTCCCGCGGATTATTTCCAGCCGTGATGTCTCTTCCAGCAGTCGATTGTGACAAAGTGCCTTTACCGTGGCTTCGGAGAATTTTTTATCTTCCAGAAAACGGCGAAGAAAATGCGTTCCCACTTTACCTGTCGCTCCGGTGAGGAGAATCTTCATGGGTGTTGAGGGGACAAATCTACAATGTCTTCCCTGTTCAAGGAAAGAGGGCAGGAATGAAAACGTACGCTCCCTTACAGCAATTTGGTAAGGGGTTGGCCTTTGTCGGCTAAGGTGAAGGGGCGGCGTGTGGGTGAGTAGACGATTTCGTCAAGTGGAAGTCCCAGAGCATAGGCTATGGTGGCATTGAAATCGGGAATCTCGACACGTTGATCTACGACTTCGCGACCTTCGGGGTCAGTTTTACCCCAGACTTGTCCTCCTCGAATACCTCCGCCCGCGAGCATGGATGAGAATGCTTTCGGATAATGATCACGGCCTTGGTTTACGTTAATGTTTGGCGTACGGCCAAACTCAGTTGCCAGCACCACGAGGGTTTCGTCAAGCATGCCTCGCTTGTCGAGGTCTCCCAGTAGCGCCGCAAGCGCTTGGTCGAGGATAGCACAACGCTCGGGTGCTCTATCGAAGTTGAGTTGATGGGTGTCCCAACCTCCGAGTTGTACCTCCACGAAACGAACGTGCCTTTCCACCAAACGCCGGGCTAGCAGTACGCCTTGACCGAATGTTTCTTCGCCATAAGCCTCTCGCGTCTCCTCAGACTCCTTATCTATATCGAAAGCCTCAAGGTCACCGCTTTTCATGAGGCGCACCGCATCTGCGTACATGTCCGAATAAGCTCTCACCTTCTTCAAATTGTATTTTTCTCGAAAGCCCTTGTCGAACTGATCGGCGAGAGAAAGGCGTTTCTTAAATTCCTCCTCGGTGACGCCGGGATGCATTCTGCTATTGCGGAGTCCTTCGTCGGGTTTGCCAATGGCTAACGGTTGGTGGGAGGATGGAAGAAATCCTGCGAGCGGATGCTGGCTGCCTCCGCTTACGACAACGGCTCCGGGCAAAGTGGGATTGGAACGTTCGTCAAGCCGAGTCATCCAAGCTCCCATGCTCGGGTGACGAATCGTCGATCTGGGAGCATAACTGGTATGCATGAAATAATTGCCTTGTTGATGCGCCCCCTTTGTCGACGTCATGCCCCGCACTACCGCGATCTTGTCCGCGTGATTAGCCAGAAGTGGAAGGTTTTCGGCAAGTTGCAATCCGTCTGTATTGGTCTTGATTGCGGTTGTAGGCCCCCCGGTTTTCGTGCCGGGTTTTGGGTCGAACGTATCGATGTGGGTCATGCCGCCGGCCATGTATAGGTAGATGACGTTGCGGGCCTTTGGAGCGTGGTTGAGGGGGCGATTGAGCCCTAAGCCTGCAGCTGTGGCTTGCTTCGGCATTGCCCAAGGCAGAATGCTGACACCGAGAAAAGCTTTTGCGGCTTGTGTGACGAAGCGGCGCCTAGAGAATTCGTCTGCTTGGTTTAGGATGTTTTTCATAATGTTTTCCGGAATGAAGTTCTTGGCAGTATCGGTTTTATTGAATGAATGAAAACTGCCTGGTGTTGAGCAAGGTCCAAGCGAGTCCTCGAATTCCTGAATTCATGCCATATGAGCTCTTACTTTTAGCTCTTTGGGCATAATACTTTAATAGCTTTCTCTTTCTCTCCGGGGAAATATTGGCGGGAATTCGCGAAGAGTAATCAGGGGTTTTATCTTTTGCCCCATCAATTTCGTCGAGACAGGTCTCCAGCTCCTCTTTGGTTGGTTTTCTGTTAAGAATGGAAAGGAATAAAATATCTACTTTATCCTTGATCGCATCAACTCGAGAAAGATCTTCGGCGAATGGTGCGGCAGGTTGTTTCAAGATGGCTTGATAAATGGAGCCATTCAGCAAACTGAGAGCTTGCGGCACAGAAGCTTCGCGACTGGCGTTTTCTATGACTTCTCTGTCCGACTGACCAAATTCTCTTAGGAAATGACCGTTGGGTGCGGGTGATGGCATGTAGGAAGCTCTGACTAACTGTCTCGAAAAGCCTTTCCATCGATCCGGCGACGAGTCGCTTGAACTTTTACTGCTTGGCGCTCTGCCGTAAAGGGCTCTGCCATCGAAACCTTTTCCCATTATGAGAGAGGCATAAGAGGCTCTTTGCTTATTTCGAAGCTGCCCGTACTCACGGCGCAAGCGAGACACGGTTTCAAGTTCGTTATTCTCCTGAGCGTCTCGCAATTTTTTTTGAATGCCTAGCATTTCATCGTTTGAGCTTTTGCTCATGCGCGCACCTTTTTTGGCGACGGAAAGCATTTCTTTTCCTTTTAAATCGTAAACTTTTTCCTCATAGGCGGAGAGTTGCTCTTCCCGTGATTGATGACGACTCAAGTCAGGCTTCCTTTCATCAACATAGGGAATCGACAAGGTTACAAAAGAGTCCCACAGTTGCTCTGCGCTCATCCGTTGGAGGATGGGACCCGGGAAGTGATAGGGTTCGCCGGATACGATTTCTTCCGTGGAAGTCTCGCGACGAAAGGCTTTTACGTTGTAGAGGATTCGAAGAAACTGCTTGATGTCGTAGTTAAGTCCGATCATCAGCTTTTCCAAGTGTGCCAATAGTTCGGGGTTGGAGGGGATCGTGTCGTCTCTAATGTCATCCACAGGTTCGATTACCCCGACCCCAAAAACACGTTTCCAAAGACGGTTTGCAATGACTTTTGAAAAGCGCGGGTTTTCTGACGAAGTCATCCACTGGGCATAGCCTTCCACCGGATCCGTTTCCTCATCTAGCTTATCACTTTTTCCGAAAATCGGAGCTGCAGAAATTGAAGCTTTAGGCTTTGCGTCTTCATATTGGTAATCGTGGGGGAGTTGCAACTTTCGCGGATTGTGGGAGGCGCCGTATCGGAGTGGTCGCATGATTTCGCTGGCCGCTCGTCGCAAGAGTTGGCCTTCCTTTGACTTGTACGCCTTTTTTCTTTTTTCTGCATCGCTTCCCTTGAATTGGCTGAAAAAAGCGTTCTGCATTTCCTTTTGTTTCTCCCCACCCATGCGCGCCTGAACACCGTATGTGTAGGCTGCCATTTGGTAATACTCCATCTGCGTCCACTTGTCGAAAGGGTGGTTGTGACACTGTGCGCAAACCATTTGAGTACCGAGGAAGACTTGTGTGGTGTTGGACATGTTGTCCAAGGGCATTCCCGCGTCTCGCATGTAGTAGCCCACGGCGCCATTGTTCCAGGGATAACCTTTCGCCGTAATGAGCTTTCGGGCCACTTCGTCGAAAGGCATGTTTTGCCTGATGGCATTCATCATCCAAATGGCATAACTTACTCCGCCGCCCACGTTGTTGGCTCCACCATTTCTAGCAGGAGATTGAATGCGTAGCAAATCCGCCCACCAATTGAAGGTATGGCTGTCATAAGCCTCGGAATTGAGAATCCGATCGATCAAGGTGGAGTGCTTTTGTGGATCGTTGCTTTCAAGAAACCCCGTGGTCTCTTGATAAGTGGGTATGCGACCCCCTACTTGAAGGTGTGCCCTGCGGACGAAAGTCGCATCATCCGCCAATGGCAAGGGTTTGACTTTATTTTTTGAGTAGCCTTTGGCCAATATGGCATCGATGGCTTTGGCGTCTTTGAGGACTTCTTCCAAAGCTCGGACTTCTTGTACTTCTTTGCCTTGAATCTTGGTATCGGTGTAAGCATTGCCAAAACCGTAAGTCACCCCCGACAGAGCAATGGCGATACAAGAGAGACTCAGTAAGTGATTTTTAATCATAATATAATTGTTCCTCACTCAATATAACTGTCACGTGAGACGCTTTGTTTCAAGAAACTTTCTCTCCTCGACAGGTAACTTTTGGTGAGAGCGTCTTGAGATTTTTGGCAGATGCAATTTGCAATTCTTAGAATGAAGACCTGACTGAAAGAATGAAATTTCGACCAGCTTCATTAGTCCCTGAGCCGTGGACTCTGTAATCCTCGTTCAGGAGGTTCTCCACAATTATAGACACTTCTGTCGTTTGACTTATAGAACGACCTGTTTGCAAATCCAGAACCGCATAGCTAGGAGTGCCGCCGTCGGGTATGCGGGAAGTGTCTGCAATGTCACGGGTGGAGAGCTTGTCGGCTTCGCTGGCAAAGCGGCATGAAAATGCACCCCACCAAGGAGAACCTTCTCGTTCCCAAGCCAAGCCCCCCTCTCCCATGAGAGGCATTAGCCTGTCGAGATATTCGCTGCGACGGTCGGAAAGGTTGGAATTGGGATACACGTAGGCTTCACCCTGAAGCCATGCAAGATGACCGTATAGGCTCCAAGAGCTCGATAGCGACATCTCGCCAACCATTTCGGCACCGGCAACCCAACCGTCACCCGAATTGCGTTTTGTAACTTCGTTCTCGCCATCGATTATATCGCCAGTCGGCGAACGGGTGATGAGGTCATCAATCCAAGTGTGAAATAATGTAATTTCTATAGAACCACCGTCACCGGTTTTCCTGAAACCCAACTCACTGGTGAGGAACCGCTCGGGTTGTAGATTGGGTGATGGGGTCTCGATTTCGTTGGTGCGGGCGGAGTCTAAGCGAGTGAGGTCGGAAAGATTGGGAGCTCGAAACCCTTGCGAGAATCCAGTGAACCAAGTTGCCGCTTCGGTCGGTACGGACAATCGCAGGCTACCGACGAAGGCGTTCCAGTCGTCCTCCAGTGAAGTTGTGAGCCCACTGATGGGGTCTTGGACGCTTCCGGCATCGGCAGCTGCGTGTGAAAAGCGGGCACCTGCGATGAGGCGAAAGTCTGCCGGCAGGAGGGTCTCTCGCTGAGCGAAGAGGTCGATGAGGTCGTAGGAGGCATCGTCCGCCACGGGACCCTGAATCGAGTTTGAACTGGAAAAGGAGTCGATCTTGTCGTGGTAGTATTCCGCCCCATAGGTCCAGCGGCCTTCTTCGTCGCCCTTGGACAGTTGGATTGTGGTTCCCAAAGTGCTAACTTGAAATCCCTGTAGTTGATTTGAGCCGTTTGATTTGATGCGGTCTCGAACCTCGTCCTGCTCCTGCCAAGAGAGAATGACACGGGCTTCGTCGGCCCACAAACCCCAATCTTCGGCGTCTAGACGGAGATAGGAAAGTGTCCGTTCTTGATCAAGTTCACGCCTTAGGTCCGATCCCACGCTTGTGCCTTCCCAGCTTTTCGCATGAATGGTCTTGTGGGTTCGTGGCACGTTGTTTTGGCGAACGCGCTGATGAAGGAGCGTGAGGGTGGCGGAGTCCCCGAACCGGTGGACGAACTTGAGGTCACCGTCGTATTCATCGTACCCGACGCCCGTTTGTCGTCCGATATCGCGACCGCCTTCAAGGTCGCCAAATCTCTTTCCCGAAAGCCCCGCGACAAAGGCGGATTTCGTCCCGATTAGGTTAGCTGTTTCTATCCTTCCGACAGTGGACCGCCGGGCGGAAGAAAAGCGGCTCAAAAAGAATCCGTTCCCGTCTTTGGCTCCCGTAAACGGGTCTTTCGTAAATACTTGCGCGGTTCCGCCGATGGCATCGGAACCGTAGAGAGACGACTTTGGGCCCTTCACGATTTCGATATGGTCGACGCCAAGAACGTCAATGGTGCTCCAGTATTGGTTTGGTCCCGAGCGGAATACCGAATTGTTCAATCTCACGCCGTCTATTAGCATCAGGTTGCGGAATCCTGTAAATCCCCTTAAGTAGGGAGATCCTTGACCGGGCGAAGTTTCTTGAACCATTGCGCCGGGGACTTCACGAAAAACTTGTGGCAATGTTCTAAAAGCTTTGCGGTGTATGTCCGCTTGCCCACTAACCACTATTGCGTAGGGAGTCTCGCCGATTGAAGATTCGTTGCGAGTGGCGGTAACGATCAGGGGAGCAAGAACCCCTTCGGTTTCTTGAGCCTTGGTGTGGATTGCCGCTAGAGAGACTCCGATGGCTAATATAAAAGATAGAAAAGCTTTTTGCATGTATGCCAGTTTTTTTGTCGAATTTCTCGCCGTTAGTCAAAGCTCGAGACAATGGTCCGGGGCATTTTTAAAAGAGGCCATGCAATCTTACTCCAACCTCTTCTGCTAAAAGGATTATTGAGTGATGCCCGAAAGCCTTTTCTTGATCGGAATCGGATTCCGACGGCATCATGTTTTCATCATTAAGATGTCGTCGAAGTTGACACGGGAAAGATCACCCTTTTTATTTTAACTATGAATGACCCCTTCAGGCAAGACGAGCCCCCTAAACCGACTGGCAGACCTCCCAAGCCCGGAAAGCCTCCGTTGTTTAAGGATCGGCGGGCGCACAGGATCGAGTTGCGCAATAAGATCTCCGGATTCAAAGAAGAAATCAACGAACTCAAGACCTTTAAGACGGACGACGAATCCAAGAAAGCCGAGATTCAACAAAAAATGTCCGTTTTGAAGACTCGACTCAAGGAATGCGAAATGGAAAAAGAGTCCATTGAGCAATTCAACCATACCCAGTTCGTAAAGAACGTTGAGAAGAGTCGAGAAGACGAATCTCGTTTCGATAAGGAGTCACATGGGCAGACTCGTTTTTTTGAAAATCTTACTAAGGATGCGGAATCCGAGGACACTACTGCAGATTCAGTATGGGATTCCTCCGGCGATGAGAGCGCGGAGCCACCCGATGCTGTTCTGGAGGTAGAGAAAGAGGAAGAAGTTTCTTCAAGTGAGCCAGAAGCTGAATCAAGCGAGTCCCCTGCGAAAGAGGAGAAGTCCGAAGAAGTTGAATCCGAGGCTCCCTTGCCTCAAATTGAAATACCCCCGAATACAATCGTCTAGTCCGGGCTGTTTCAGCTATTCGTAGCGCCACTTCATGACCCAAGGGTCGTTCGTCTGTGTCTGAAAGGCTTTCAGCTTTTTCTTTAGTCGAGCAAGAAGCTTCATGTGCTTAGAGGAGTCGGCCAGATTATTCCCCTCGTGAGGGTCTTCTTTCAGGTCGTATAGCTCGAAGGCTGGTCGGTGGATGTAGTTCCGCACGGTCTTGGCTCCGTAGGGAGCGCTCATTCCCTGCTTCCACTGCGCTTGCCAAGTAGGAGCCGCCCAAAGGTCCGATGCGAAAGGGTAGGGCAGGCCATGGGCGATGTTCCAAATCAACTTGTAGCGTCTTTCCCGAACTACGCGCATGGGGTAATACATCGTAATCTCGTGGAAGGTATGTGAGGCGTTTACTTGATCCCAACCGTTGGTTCTTTCTTGATCCAGAACCGAGAGAAACGAGCGACCATGGAACTTGCCCGGTGCTAATGCCCGACCGTTTTGCTCCCCTTTGATCTTGGCAATACCGAGGCTTTTTTCGGTAGATGGAGTAAGCTTACCCTTGCCGTCGAGTACATTGGCAAATTCAAGAATCGTTGGTGCCAGATCCACCCAGCTGACCATGGCATCTGTCGCGATGCCCCTTTTTTTCAAGTAGGGGTTTCTTACTAGGCAGGGAGATCGCATGCCCCCTTCATAAAGGGTGGTCTTGGCCCCCGGCATAGCGATGCCGTGGTCGGCAATGAAGAGGAATAGGGTGTCTTCCCATTTGCCCGTTTCCTTTAGGATTTCGATTAGACGACCGATGCCTTGATCCACCCGTGAAACAGACTGATAGTACTGTGCGATTTCGGCTCGGCAGGTCGGGGTGTCCGGCAAAAAACCCGGGACATTTACCTTTTTGGGATCGTAGATTACCTCCTTGATTCCAGGATAGCCCTTGGATCCTGGTTTTGGATTGCCGAAGCGGTCGGGTTTGTAGGGAAGTTCATTGGCGGAACCGCCTCCGCGATGCGGATCGGAGGTGCAGATGTAGAGAAAGAACGGTTTTTCCGAATCCTCTGTGAGAAAGGCTTTAGAGTTTTCGGCCATTTCTACGGGGCTACGGGAGTTGCCGGGGATGGCTTGGCCGAACTTGTAGATACTTTCGGGTGCTACATGATATTTGCCGCAACGAGCGGTCCGATAGCCGCCATGAGAAAGGTATACGGGAAGGCTGATGAGGTTTCCGTAGCTGTTGAATTTGTGGTAACTATGTTGATGACCGTAATGTCCGTTGGCATGGTTGTGTAGCCCCGAAAGGATGACGGACCGGCTGGCCGAGCAGCTGGCGGTCGTGCAGAAGGCGTTCTTGAAGAGAGTTCCGTCGGTGGCGAGAGCATCGAGATTCGGAGTTTTTAGCGCAGGGTTTCCGTATGTTCCGAAATCGGGACTCTGGTCGTCGGTTACGAACAAGACGACATTGCGCTTTGCGGCTTGGGCGATGCCTAAGCTGAGGCAAAGCAAGAAAATCAAAGACGTAAAAGTTTTTATAGTACTGATATGTTAAGGGTGGGTGATGATTAATTAAATCCTCATGGCGTCTGTCGAGTTCCAATCGACTTTTAAAATAGAAAAACCGGCGTCGAGTGACGCCGGCTTTTCGGGATGTGGTGGAGCTTCTTAAGCCTTGCGGGATAGGCTTTACCGAAATTTATTTGATATGAATTTATCCAATCTCGACAGGTTTCCCGGTACGGGCGGATTCGTAGGTTGCATCAATCGTTTTCATTAGAGACAAAGCTTGATCCGGGGTGTTCAGTGGCGCTTCGGCGCCTTCTACGGAAAGAATGAAGTTTTGGGCGGCGCGGATACGTCCCATATCCTCGTTTGCCTCAGTGATAATGGAGCGATTTACCGAGCGACCATTCTCCTGTACGTAGAGCTCGCAATCGTCGATTGCCGTCTCATCGAGACCATCCGAACCAAAAAGCCTGCGAATCATTCCGCCGGCTTTGGTGCCTTGAAAGGTAACGGAGACTTCCTCGCGTTTGTTCATCTCGGCCCAAGAGACCTGAAAGGAAAGAATTTGTCCGGTTGCGAACCGCACGAAGCCGTGGGCCGCAGTCTCGACATCCGTGGCGCCATCGACAACATCTGGTATTCCCCAAGGTCCCTTGAAGGCTTTATCCGTAATGAAATCATCGAAGGTTTGAGCGAGAACGTATTGCGGTTCAGGGTAGTCCATGTAGTACATGGCGAGGTCAACCATATGTAAAAGGTCGATGAGAGGACCTCCTCCGGATAGTTCCTTACTGGTAAACCAACCGCCAAACCCCGGTATGCCCGTACGTCGAACCCACTTGGCTTGCGCAGAATTTATGCGACCTACTTCGCCTCCCTTGATGTAATCCCGCAAGGCGTAGGACTCAGGTCGTGCTCGGTTGTTAAAATTAAACATCAAGGTCTTACCCGCTGTCTCTGCGGCATCTTTCATTTGAGAGACTTCAGAGGCATTCAATGCGGGAGGTTTTTCACAGAATACGTGCTTGCCCGCTTCCAGGAGTTGGACGCTGAGAGGTTTGTGAAACCGATTGGGGGTGATTACGCTGACGGCTTCCAGTTCGGGTTGCCGTTCAAGCATTTCCGCGACGTCGCTGAACACATTGGCAACTTCGTATTCTTTTGCCGCTTTTGCTGCTGCCGCTTCATTCATGTCGCAGATGGCGATTATTTCGGCATCGGCTTCTCGAAAGCCAGCCGCGTGGTATTGGAGCATGCCGCCCGCGCCGATGATTCCTACTTTGGTAGCCATAGTTTTCAGATGCGGGGAAATTTGACCCACTTTTCCTTTGCCTTTGAGCTTTTCACGACAGTCTCGATGAAAGCCATTCCAATTATGCCGTCCCTAATATCGGGAAAGTCATAGCCGCTTTTGCGAGGGAACTTGCCCGCGATCTCATCACGAATGGCGACGCCGGCGGCGTTGTATACATTCGCAAAAGCCTCTATGAAGCCTTCGGGGTGACCAAATGGAATGCGCGTGTTTGCGGCAGCGGCTCCAGTTATGTAATCGTTGCCTCTCCTATAGATCGTGCGAGGGATTCGGGCATCTTTGACTAAAAGTTCGTTTGGATCTTCCTGATGCCATTCGAGAGACTTTTTGGTGCCGTATACTCTAATGTTTAGGTCGTTCTCGTCGCCGTTGGATACTTGTGACGCGTAAATTATACCCTTGGCGCCACCTTTGAAGCGGACGAGGACGTTTCCATCATCGTCAAGGGTACGACCTGGAATGTTCACGGACAGGTCGGCGCAGAGCTTGTCTATTTCCAAGCCCGTTACGTAGTGGACTAGATTTTCGGCATGCGTGCCGATATCTCCCATGCAATTGGAAATGCCCGCTACTTTTGGGTCGGCTCTCCAGTTGGCGATCGCCTTGTCCTCACCCGTCAGCGCGGTGATCGCATATCCTTGTGGATATTCGCAGACAATTTTTATGATTTCGCCGAGTTCCCCCTTCTTAACCATGTCACGGGCCAACTTAACCATTGGGTAGCCAGTATAGTTGTGAGTAAGAGCGAAGACCTTTTTCGACTTTTTGATGATCTTGCGAAGCTCGCGTGCTTGCTCAAGGTCGTAGGTAACCGGCTTATCACATATTACATTGAAGCCGGACTCGAGGAAGGTTTTGGCTACTTCGAAGTGCAAGTAGTTCTGTACCACGATGGTCACGAAGTCGATACGCTCGTTTTCGGGTAGGGCGGCTTCCTTTTCGGCCATCTCTTGATAGCTTGCGTAAGTTCGCTTTGGATCGACGTAGAAGTCCTTGCCAGAGAGCTTGGACTTTTTGGGATCCGAGGAGAACGCCCCTGCAACAAGTTCGAATTGTCCGTCTAGGTTTGCGGCTGCTCGGTGAACACCCCCAATGAAGGCTCCGCGACCTCCACCGACCATTCCCATGCGTAGTTTACGTTTCATATCATTATTTTTCCGGCAGACTAATTATATGGCTTGATCGGACATCGTTACTGGTTGTCTTTGTCGAATGCTGAGTCGAATGCCATTTCATTGGGTTTGAAAGCAAGCTCCCTAACGAAATCGCATGATTCCTCGGCCCCATGAAAGCGATCCATTCTGCTGTCTTCCCATTCGACCGAAAGCGGACCCTTATAGCCGACATCGTTGAGGGCTACGATAATCTCTTCGAAGTCGATGTCGCCTCGACCGACTGACCGAAAATCCCAAAAGCGCCGAGGGTCGGCGAACGTTGTGTGGCCTCCGAATACTCCAACGGAACCATCTCCATGACCCCACCAAGCATCCTTCATGTGGACGTGATAGATCCGGTCAGCGAAGTCTCGAATGAATTTCACATAGTCTACTCCTTGATATCCTAGGTGGGAAGGATCGTAGTTGAAGCCGAAACGCTTGTGGTTCTTAAGGGCCTTGACCGCTCGTTCGGCACTGGCGATGTCAAAGGCTATTTCAGTCGGGTGGACTTCCAAGCCGAAGTTTACGTTATGCTTTTCGAACTCCTCCATGATGGGGCCGAAGCGTTTGGCGAAATCTTCAAAGCCTTTTTCCCAATAAGCTTGGTCGGTTGGCGGAAACGCATAGATTGAGTGCCATATGCTCGACCCCGTAAAGCCGTTCACCACCGCGGGGAAATCATCCTTTTTGCCGCGCCCAGGTTTGCAATTGATGAAATTTCGGCAGGCCTTAGCGGTTTTGGCCATCTTCTTTGCTGCGCGACGACGCACCTTCTCGGGATCACCTTCGCCCCATACGTCTTCTGGCAAAATAGCTTTGTGACGTTCGTCGATGAGGTCGCAAATGGCTTGGCCGACAAGGTGACTGGAAATGGCGAAACTGGTCAGCCCATGGTCGCTGAGGATTTCCCAACGCTCGTTGCAGTACTTCTTGGAGACTGCCGCCTTGTCCACGTCGAAGTGGTCGCCCCAGCAGGCAAGTTCCAAGCCGTCGTAACCCATTTCAGCTGCCTTTGCAGCTAAATCAGGAAGTGAAAGGTCGGCCCACTGGCCGGTGAATAAGGTTACTGGTCTCGCCATAATTGGAGGTGTTTGTAGATATTTTTTGAGGTCGAAAAAAAGGGAGAATCATCTTGAGGGAAAACAAATGGCCTGCAAAGACTTTTTTTCTCTTTTGCTTAATGCCAGATGGTTCAAGAACTGCTTTTTGACGAACTGCGGTGGCTATGCCAATTATCTAAAACTAGCTTGAGACTAAAATCTTTTTGGCTGCTTTCGAGCCGAGAGTGAAAGGCTTTTTATTGCCAACTCGCAATTCTACCGCATCAGAAATTAAATCGCGGTTGGTAACTTCGACCGAGGTTCCGGGTACTAATCCCTTCCTTCTTGCGAAGTTCAGAAAATCGGTGCTCTGGTCAGTCAAAAGTTTGATTGTGCGCGGTTGTTTACTTTGGCACTCCAACAAGTTGCGGATTCGCCGTTCTGCAAATTTTCCGTCCTTTGTAGGTATGGGATCGCCGTGAGGATCGAATTCAGGTCGCCCGAGGAATTTGTCCAGACGATCGAGGACCTTTTCCGATATTGAGTGTTCCAATTCCTCGGCTTCTTGATGAATCTCCGTCCAGTCCAGCCCTAAGGTTTCTACTAAGAAGGTTTCCACGAGTCGATGTCGCCTCAGCATGTCCATGCCCAACTTGCGGCCTTTTGCGGTAAGTGTTACTCCCTGCCTCGATTTGTAGCGTACGAGCTTTGTCCGCTCTAGGTTCTTGATCATCGAAGTGGCAGTGCCTGCTGCTACCTCTAGTCCCTTGGCGATTTCTCCCATACCCACTTGTCCCTCCCTCGTTTCTAGAGACAGGACGAGAATCTTTTTGACGTAATTTTCTACCGTTGCGCTAGGCATGCGAAGACTCGATCAAAGTATACCAAAAGGATTGACACAAGATTATTCGAGGAAGAGACTTTGACTAATCAAAATGAAATCTTTTAATACAAAAAATTCAGTGCTTCGTTTTTTTGTTACGAGTCGATTGGTGGCACTCCGGGGACTTGGATCAATCTTCACTGTTTTGTTTTTTGCCGGATGCGGTGCGGGGGATTCGGACGGGAAGCTCGTTGTCGTTTCAACGACCACTCATGTTACGGACATTGTGAAGTTTGTAGCCGGTGACCGTTTGGATGTGATTGCACTCATGGGGCCCGGCGTAGATCCCCACTTATACAAGCCATCTGCGGGAGATGCGGCTACCTTGGCCAAGGCTGATTTGATTTTCTTCAGTGGTCTGATGCTGGAAGGTCGTATGGCTGACGTTTTTGCAAAGGTCTCTCGCCGGGGAACCAAAGCTTATGCGGTAACCGAGAACGTGCCCGAAGAATTACTCCTTGAACCTGAAGAGTTTGAGGGACACTGGGATCCTCACGTATGGTTCGATCCCGTGATCTGGTCCCAGTGTATCGATGTCGTCAGTAATGCACTCGCTGAAAATGATCCCGAGGGCAAGGCTGGCTATACCGAAAGAGCAGAGGCACTGAAGACCGAGTATCTCGCCGTGACCCAATGGGCACAGGTGCGCATAAGCGGTTTGCCTGAAGAATCTCGTTATCTTGTTACCAGTCACGATGCCTTCAATTACTTCGGGCGTGCTTTTGGTCTCGAAGTCCTAGCCGTCCAAGGCATTTCCACTGCTACCGAAGCAGGTCTTGCCGATCGAGTCGCCATGGTCGACTTCGTAAAAAAGCATGAAGTGAAGGCTATTTTCGTCGAAAGCAGTGTTAATCCTGCAATTATTGAGGGCATCGCCAAGGAAGCTGGCGTGAAGATCGGAGGAGAATTGTTTTCCGACGCCATGGGCCGACCGGGTCGTTTGGAAAAGGGACCTGATGGCGAGCAATACGACATAGGCACCTGGTCTGGCATGATGAAGCATAACGTGAACACTATCGTGGAAGGGTTGAAGTAATAGTATGGTTCATATTCCTCCTCCACTGGAGATTCACGACCTCACGGTTTCCTATGATCGCAAGCCAGTCCTTTATGGTGTGGATGTCGTTGTTGAGGCTGGATCGTTGGTCGGCGTGGTAGGGCCGAACGGGGCTGGTAAGTCTACCCTGATCAAGACCATCATGGGCATCGTGCAGCCTAATGGCGGATGGGTGAAGATCTTTGGCCAACCATACAGGAAAGCAGTCACGCGTGTCGGTTACGTTCCACAGCGCGAATCGGTAGATTGGGACTTTCCCGTGAGCGTTATGGACGTTGTTCTCATGGGACGATATGGCCATGCCGGGCTCATGCGGCGAGTCAGTAAGCGAGATCGCCGGATTGCTTCCGAATGTTTGGACAAAGTGAATATGCAGCCTTTTTCAGATCGCCAGATTGGCAATCTCTCGGGCGGGCAGCAGCAGCGTGTCTTTCTTGCCCGAGCTCTTGCCCAGGAGAGCGACCTTTATCTTATGGACGAACCTTTTGCCGGTGTAGACGCCGCTACCGAGACAGCGATTGTGGAGTTGTTGCGAGATCTGAAGGAGCGGGGCAAAACCCTGATCGTAGTCCATCACGATCTTTCCTCTGCCCGCGAATATTTTGATAAGCTCATGCTGCTCAACATGCGACTTGTGGCTTATGGGGAAATGGAGGAAACCTTCACTCCCGATCTTTTGCAAAAAACCTACGGAGGTCGTCTCACCATCCTGTCGGACGTCGCCGGCCAAGCGGCTGGTCGCTCGGAGTTCGAGCAAGAAGGCAATCCCAAGCTATAAATGAAGGTTCCACGAATAAGCCCGGTTTTTGTATTGCTGGTCTTTTTTGCCTTTCCTGCTTCAGTTCATGCCACCCGCATCGGGGACGTGACCGATCTGGATTGGAGTGAGCAGACCTTTCGCTTCCTCAGCTTGCGTGACGCAGCCGTCCGCAATGCAGTTCTTGGTTCCGTCTTCATGGGTGTCAGTTGTGGTCTTTTCGGCGGCTATGTGGTTGCCCGACGTTTGGCATTGTTCGGCGACACCTTGTCGCACGCGGTGCTCCCGGGAGTTGCTCTCGGCTTCCTTTGGAGTCGCACGAAAGATCCCGTGGCTATTTTTGTCGGTGCGACTGTGGCCGGTCTATTGGGAACGGTGGTGGTTGCCTGGATACGTAAAACCACAAGGGTGAAAGAGGACAGTGCCTTGGGTCTAGTGCTTTCCGGATTCTATGCCGTGGGTATTTGTATTTTGACGGTTATTCAGGAAATGGAATTCGGTAATCAGTCCGGCATCGACAAATTTCTTTTCGGGCAAGCCGCCGCCCTTTCGTCCGCCGACGTGAGTCTGATGGGAGCAGTTGCCATAGGGACCCTGATGATGGTCACTCTTTTTAACAAGGAGCTTCTCGTAACAAGTTTTGACGAAGGCTTTGCTCGCTCCGTGGGCATACCCGTTGAGTTTATGCGTTACATACTCCTCGTGGGTCTGACTTTTGCGGTGGTCACCTCGCTGCAGGCGGTGGGCGTTGTTCTTGTTTCCGCCCTTCTCATTACGCCTGCAGCCACTGCCTACTTGCTGACCGATCGGATGGGAACTTTGCTGTTGCTTTCGGCCCTGTTTGGGGTCGCGGGCGGATTGCTCGGTTCTTATGGCTCTTTTCTCGGCAATAATCTGCCAACGGGTCCTTTCATGGTTCTTGCCTGTACTTCTTTCTTTGTCGTCGCCTTTTTTTGCGGCCCCAAGCATGGGTTGATCTCCAAGTGGCTAAGGCGTCGAAACCGAGTTCGCCAAGTGAGTTTTGAGAATACAATGAAGGCTGCCTATCAAGTGCTCGAGGCTGGCGATTTTTCTAAAGAATCCGTAACCGTTGGAGCTCTGGCCGCCCGGAGACGGACAAGCGTGGCCGAGGCCCGGCGAGAGGCGGATGATCTGGTGAAAGCCGGATTCGCAAGTATGCTCGATTCCGATGATGCTGGTCCTCGTTATTCCCAAGACGCCCGACTCTCCCTTACTCCCGCCGGTTGGGAACGGGCCTGCCAAATTGTTCGTAACCACCGCCTCTGGGAGCTCTACCTGACCAACGAGGCGCGCTATGCCGCCGATCACGTTCATGAGGATGCCGAAAAGATCGAGCATGTTTTGGGTGAAAAAGTCGTGCGTCATCTCGAGCGCATCCTAAAGGACCCCCGACGGGATCCTCACGGGTCACCCATCCCAAGTCTCGAGGACATAGAACGTGGTGCCGGCTTATCAACTAATCCTGCATCCGCCACAGGGTACTTCCGGCAAAATTAAACACGATGCGCGAAGAGTTTTTTCCGACCTTTGACTATGGTTCCGTTTTCGTGGATCCTTGGTGGTCTGGTTTCGAGAGCACCTTCCAAGTAGTCCTAATGGGTTTTTTTGTATGCTTGGCTTGCGGTGTCATCGGAAATTTCGTGGTTGCACGTCGTCTTGCCTTGGTGGGAGACGCCATCAGCCACAGCCTGCTGCCCGGCATTGCCATTGCCTTTGTTTTTACTTCCTCACGTTCGTTGCCTGCAATGTTGATTGGAGCTGCTGTCGCGGGTGTTCTTACCACGGTTTTGATCGAGCTGATTCACCGCAAGTCAAGGGTGAAGCCCGACGCAGCCATTGGAATCGTCTTCACTACCCTCTTTGCGGTGGGTGTGGTGATAATCAGCATTTGGCTGGACAATGTTCACCTCGATGCCGATTGCGTGCTTTATGGTGAGATCGGCCTAGTTCCATTACGGGAAAGCTTCATCTTGGGCGGAGCGAATCTTGGTCCGCTGCCAATCGCGACTATGGGCGCAGTAGCCCTGTTGGACATACTTCTAGTTATTGTTTTTTACAGGGTGCTCCTTGTCACGTCTTTCGATGCCGGGCTTGCTCGATCGCTGGGAATGCCTGTGAACACCACACATTATGGGCTTATGATTGCCTTGGCGCTTACCATTGTGGCGGCCTTCGAGGCAGTGGGAGTCGTCTTGGTCGTGGCGATGCTTATTTTCCCCGCAGTCACGGCAGGTTTCTTTTTCGAGCGTTTACCGGCATTGCTGTTTGGTGTGGCGCCTCTTTCCTTGGCATATTCCCTAGGTGGTTTTCACCTTGCCAAGTGGTTGGACTGTTCAATCGCAGGGGCTATGGTGGTAACGGCCGGCGCATTATTTGTTGTGGCTTGGTTTTTCGGACCCAAGGGTGGCTTAGTTTATCGCTCACGCGCGCTAGGTTTCCTTTTTACCGCGTCCAAGCAGAAGATATCCCCGCAGATTGTCGACTGATATTCCGTCGAGGACTCTGCGGGGAACTTTTCCGTCTGCGCCTCTCTTTCTCGTTGAATTAACCGCAAGGTTTGTTTTCCTCTGATTCACTTGAGCTAACGGTATGCTACGCAAAACCTGCATTCTTCTTTCATTACTTGCCGCCCTAACGGCCGCTCGCTTGCCTCTTGGCTTTGTTCAATTGGGGTCTTGGGCCGGAATGTTTTCAGATTACGTGGAACAGACCGGATCCGTACCGGTTTCCTTGGCGTGGACATTCGATGGGGACCATCGATGTGGCGGATGCGTTTACGTCAGTGAAGCAACTGCAGATGCTGAAGAACAGGAGAAGTCCGCAACGCTTGACTCCTCCTTCTCGAAAATTCCATTCGCCTTGCTGGATCTACAGGTTGTCGTAGTGGAACCCTCAAAAGTTTTGGGTGACTTGGCGGAGGAGCTTTGTCTCCTGCCCCTCTCTGTTCCGGAAACTACCGTTCCGCCCCCGCGAATTTCTTAAGGTCCGAGCGACTTTAGGCAAGCGACTGCGGCCTTTTTTGATTTCACGGTCGCGTTTGATGTCAACCCCCGCTCGGGAACTTTTTTTGTGCAAGGTGCGACTGCGTTCGCATGACGAGCGGGAAGGTCTACTCATCCCGAAAACCATTTCTTACTAAACAAACTTTAATTCAAACATCTAATGAAAAAACTGACGACAAAACTTCTTTTCCTTGCGACATCCGTAAGTATCCTCAACGCGCATGAAGGGCCTTGGACTGCCGGTCGCCCCGATGGTCATGCCCCCATCACCGTGATGGGCGACCACATGCACGCCATGGGCGAATGGATGCTCTCCTACCGTTTCATGTCCATGGATATGGAAGGATTGCTCGATGGTTCTTCGAGTACCACCGCTGCCGACACTGTTACGAAATATGCTGAATATTCCTCCGCAAATATGTTTACAAAGGAAATGACTATGGACATGCACATGTTTGGTGCTATGTACGCCGTTTCCGATAAGTGGACTCTTATGGGCATGCTCAACTATCTCGACAACGACATGACCATGCAGAATGGAAGCTCCATGGAATCGAGTGGCCTTGGTGATCTCAAGTTTTCTGGCCTTTATGACCTCGCTTCTTGGAATAATGGACGCCGCGTGCATTTGAATGTCGGTATCAGTGCCCCCACCGGAGCCATCGACGAACGAAAGGCCGACGGAACAACGATTCTTCCTTATGGAATGCAGCTCGGTTCGGGCACTTGGGACTTTCTTCCAGCCCTGACTTTTCTAGGGCAAACCGACAATTATTCGTGGGGTACTCAAGTTGGCGGCGCCTTGCGCATGGGTGACAACGAACGAGACTATAGTCTTGGCAATCGTTTCGATGCTGCCCTTTTCGGAGCTCGCAAGTTGAGTGATTCATTTAGCCTATCAATCAAGTTTGATTATTTTAGCCAAAGCGAAATTGATGGTAAGGATTCCGATATCGAAGCTCGTCGAATGGGAATGATGAACAACCCGTCTTTCGATCCAGCCTCTCAAGGTCGCGACCTCAGTACCTTTGGACTCGGTCTCAATTACTATTGCCGAAACGGAACTTTCAAGGGTCATCGTTTGGCCGTCGAGTGGGAAACCCCGATGAGCGAGGACGTAAACGGCGTGCAACTCGAAACAGATTCCATCTGGAGCCTTGGTTGGCAGTATGCCTGGTAGTGCTTTGCCTTGGTTTAGCTAAGGATATTCGAACAAGTCATTTGGGGTGGGTTAGTTGAAGCTCCTTCGCCCCATTTTTTTATGGCGTGCTTGAACCTTGCCATAGAGCTCTTTTTTCCTATTTTCAGAAAGTTTCCCCAATATAATAAACCCATGGGTACTCAATATAAAAAGGTTATCAAGCGCAAGCGACGCAAAGCTTATTTGGCTCGTCGCAAGGTGGCATTAAAAGAATCCCTCCCGACCTCTAAGAAGGGACGGAAAACTGCGGCAGCAAAGCCAAAGTCTAAACGCAAGGCGTCTCCAAAGAAGGCTGCCCCCGAGAAAGTGAAGGAAGAAGTTGTCGAGGAGGCTCTTGCCGACAAAGCCTCGGCGGTCGACATTCTGGGAGTAGATTCCGTGGAGGAGAAGGAGACTTCAGGCGAAGAGACTCAGTCTGCGGAATCGGAACCAGTAGAGGAAACTCCTGCCGAAGAGGTTGCGGCCAAAGAGGAGCCCGCCGAGGGTTCTGCCGAACAAGCCGAGCCTGAAACCGAAGAACCCGTTGCTGAGGAACCTGCCGAAGCTGAAGAATCTCCTGATTCTGAAGATTCAGACGAATCAAGTGCGGAACCCGATGCGAAAGCTGACGATGAGGGCGTTGATCAAGAGACCGCGGAAGAAGGAGATGCCGATGCAGAGGACTCCGACGACAAATCCACTTCGGATGAACCTGAAGACAATGCTGCCGCTGCCGAGGAATCCACCGAGGAGGAAGCTTCCGAATCCGATGACGAGCCTGA
>CAWVZQ010000002.1:0-47525 GCA_963934405.1 uncultured Opitutales bacterium
TCCCCATGGACTCGTCGGCGAAGAGGTTCACCTCATAGCCATCGGCTACTTGGAAGGACGCCAACTGGGCGGCCACCGAATTATCCGCCTCGGGCTTGGAAACGGATAAGGATCGCTGAGCGAGCAGATCGGATGCACCCAGAAAAAGAATAATTGTTTGGAAGAATCGTGATGATTTCACTGAGCTGATTAAGCCCCGTCAAATTTCAAACTGCAACAGGTTATTTAATTACTTAAGCATCTTTTCTAATCGTGGCTTCACCTAGTTTAATTCATTCTGAATCCTCGTTTAACTACTCTTTCGCTAATAATTCTTTTAATCGGAGCACAAAACTTTTAGGCGTTCTCATTATCAACTATTGTATTTTTAACGGTCGGTTCCTTTTCTGTCTTAATCCCGAAGCGATTTTGGGTGGAGTTTGCTCGCTTTTTGACAAAGTATTCCTTCGAGTGCCACGAAGGGGATAATTTGAAAATAACTCTGTTTGTTAATGATCACCCGATGTGAAATTTTTAGAGGATTCGTAACTTCATCGATATTATCTTTGATGTTCGCCTTTTTATTGGCCTTGGCATCGGGAATCTTTAGTGGAAAAGCCTTATGGGCAGAGGAAGAGCCTTATCCTTCTCGTCCGATCAAAGTGGTGGTCCCTTTTGCTGCCGGGGGTGGAAGTGACGTGCTGGCCCGCATTCTTCTTTCCGGAATAGACCATGAAGCTATCGCGGGTCAGTCACTAGTTGTTTTTAATGTGGGTGGGGCAGGGGGCACTATTGGTAGTAGACGTGTCAAAAACTCGAAGCCGGACGGTTACGAGATTCTCGCTCTTCACGATGGTATATTTACTGCAAAGCAATTCGGGAAAGTTAACTATGGGTACGAGTCGTTTGTCCCCATTGCCGCGACAGGTCGTGACGGCGTGGTCTTAGCAGTTAGAGATGATTCGCCTTTCGCCGAGCTTAAAACTTTGCTCGAAACGATACGCGATGAACCGGACACCGTTGTCTTTGGAGCAAATTTAGGTGCTCCCAGTCACCTGACGGGCTTATTGGTTGAGAAGGGTTTTGATGGAGCTAAGTTTCGCTACTCTCAGACTGGAGGGGGTTCCGATAGGTTGGCGTCACTTCTCGGCGGGCATGTCGACGTTACATCATTTTCGATTGCCGAATACCTTCGCTTTAAAGAAGCAGGTGTTCGTGCTCTTGCTTGTCTGGGCAAAGAGCGTCACTCGGCTTTACCCGAAACAAGCACTGCACTTGAGCAAGGTTTTGATGTAGTGAATGATCTTACCCATTTTTGGTGGGCTCCCAAGGATACTCCTCCAGAGCGCGTCTCAGCTTTGGCTGAAATTTTCAAAAAGGGTATGAACACGTCGTACGTCAGAGAGAAATTTGCCGAGTTACATCGCGAACCTCTTTTTCTCACAGGGGATGAACTGAATACTTTCTTGGCGACTAGGGAACGGCTTTTTAGTGGAGTGGGACAAGGAGTGAAGTCTCCGCAGCCTCCTTTCGTAGCATGGGTAGGCGGAGGGGTTATTCTTCTTGGCTTGACCGTATTTTTTGATCGTAGGCGGGTAAGGTCTACCTCTCTAAAGGGCTTATTACCAAGTCCTTCCGGACGATTATTGGGAGTATGCCCGCTAGTTGCAATGTATTTGTTATCTATGCAAAAAGGCGTGCTGGGATTCACTCTCGCGACATTTCTTTTCGTTACTTTGATGGGTGTTAGTCTTTCGGGTTGGCGAAGCCGTGTGCTCGTGGCGTGGTCGATTGCAGCTCTTGTCTTGGCATTTGGTTGCGAGGCCTTGTTTTCGAATTTTCTCGGTGTGGATCTGCCATAATTAGATGCCTGATTTCCTTCAGCCTCTCGCCTCACCTTTATCTTTTGGTTTGGTGGCATTGGGAGCTTTTCTCGGGATTACGGTTGGAGCTATCCCGGGTCTTACGGGAGCCATGCTCATTGCTCTTACGCTCCCGCTCACTTTTTCGATGGAACCCGCCCATGCACTCATACTTCTCACCTCGATGTACGTGGGCTCAGTTAGCGGTGGTCTGATCACGGCGACTCTGCTTCGTATTCCGGGTACACCCGCTTCAGTAATGACCACCCTTGACGGCTACCCCATGGCCAAGTCCGGTCGACCCGGTCGCGCCTTGGGGCTCGGTATTGGCGCTTCTCTTGTCGGCGGGGTAATTTCTTGGCTCTTCCTTTGGTCTCTTGCAGAACCTCTGGCGGATTTGTCTACGAAGCTCGGTCCTTTCGATTATTTCTCCATGACTCTGCTTGCGCTTGCGCTAATTGCGGGCGTTGGCGGAAGTTCTCCCGCAAAGGGATGGTTGGCTGGGTTTATCGGTATGTTTTGCGCATTGCCCGGAACTCACCCAGCCTCGGGGGAACCTCGGCTGACCTTTGGTTTTGTCGAAATGGATGCGGGATTTCGTCTTTTGCCGGTTCTCATCGGTGTTTTCGCCTTGGGCAAGATTTTGCGTGATCTTCAAGAAGGGAATTCTAGTTCGATTGAACGGATAGATGGCGATGATAAACCTTGGCTTTCCCTGCGCGAGTGGAAAGGGCATCTCGGAAACCTTTTTCGTTCCTCTTGCATCGGTTCGTTCATTGGCGCACTGCCCGGAGTAGGGGCGAACATAGGTTCGTTGACGGCTTATTCGACAGCCAAACGTTTTTCTCGAAAACCGGAAGAGTTTGGCAAGGGTAGCCCCGAAGGCATTATTGCTTCGGAGTCCGCTAACAACGCTACGGTTGGTGGTGCTCTTATTCCCCTAGTATCACTTGGAATCCCTGGAAGCGTTATAGACGCCATACTTCTTGGTGCCCTCCTGCTACATGGATTACAGCCGGGACCACTCCTTTTTCGTCAAAACCCAGAGGCTGTTCATGCAATTCTTGGCGCTGCTCTTGTTGCGAACATTTTAACATTCGGCTTTATGACCATGGGAGCAAGAAGAGTTGCTCGACTCGCTAAGGTCTCACCCAATGTTCTCATTCCCGTAACTCTCGTCTTTTGTATTCTCGGTTCATTTGCACTCAACAACCGTTGGTTCGACGTGTGGACTATGCTTGTTTTCGGAGTGGTCGGCTTTCTTATGGAAAAAGGCCAGTTGCCTCTTGCCGCATTTGTAATTGGTTTTGTGTTGGCTCCTTTGGCGGAGAAGAATCTTTGCTCTGGGTTAGGTGCGTCCGGAGGAAGTTATCTCGAACTTTTTACTCGGCCAATTTCCTTGGTGTTTTTGTTGTTGGCCGTTACCCTTGTATTACTTCCCTTACGAGCTGGCAAAGTACGGAATTCGTCCTCTACCTTATGATAATTCACTTTTTTATTATTCTTTATCAATTCTTGACTTCTTTCTGCATTAAAAAAACCTTATTGTGAGCGACAAACGACCCAACATCCTGTGGTACTGTACGGATCAACAACGTTTCGATACCATTGGCGCACTAGGAAATCCACATGTGCGTACCCCAAACTTAGACGCTTTAGTCGATGGTGGAGTGGCTTTCACGCATACTTATTGCCAGAGTCCAATTTGTACTCCGAGTCGTTCTAGTTTTATGACTGGCATGTATCCTTCGCGTGTCCACAACACTCGAAATGGGAATGAAAGTTTCCCTTCGTATCCGCCCGTTGTTTCCAAACTTATCGCCGACAGTGGTTATGATTGTGGGCTCGTCGGTAAGTTTCATTTGCAAAGTTCGGGTCATCGTACTGAACCTCGTATCGATGACGGATTTTCCTTTTGGAAATTCAGTCATGCTCCACGCGACGATTGGAAAGAGGGCCACGACTACGCGGATTGGGTCAAATCCAAGGGCGGTGACCTCGATTCACTTCGGGAGCACGAGGAACGTGTTCCAACCGAGTTGCACCAAACTACTTGGACGACCGATATGGCTCTTGAATTTTTATCTCAAAAAAGAAATAGGCCCTGGATGCTAAACCTTAACCCCTACGACCCGCATCCGCCATTTGTTCCGCCCAAGAGCTATGCCGATCTATTCGATCCCGCTTCCATGCCGGGTCCGCACTTTCGCCAGAGCGACATCAATACTCAGGAGAAGCTTGCCTTGTGCGATTTTCAGGATGAAGTCAGAACGCCTGAGGAGCACGATGCCAAGCGTAATCAAGCCCTCTATTATGCGATGATCGCTCAGATCGACGATCAATTTGCCCGAATTTTGAGTTTTCTCGAAGATGCGGGGGAAATAGAGAACACCGTGATTGTATTCACAAGCGACCATGGGGAAAGTCTCGGTGATCATGGTCTCATGTTCAAGGGCTGCCGTTTTTACGAGGGTCTGGTTCGAGTGCCGCTAATCTTTTCATGTCCCAACCGTTTTCTTGGTCCACTTAAAAGTCCTGCTTTGGTTGAGTTGCTCGACCTCACGGCTACTTTGCTCGATCTTACGGAGGCGGGCCAACCTGATTACCTACAGGGTAGAAGCCTTTTACCAATCTTAACGGGAGAGGCGAATTCGAATCATCACCGAGATTTTGTTCGCAGTGAATACTTCGATGCCCTCGATCCCCACTTTACGGGGGGAGGGGGAACTTTCGCTACGATGTTTCGAGACGAACGGTACAAGTTATGCGTCTATCACGGGAAGGAGATCGGTGAGCTTTACGATTTGAAAAACGATCCGTGGGAACACAATAACTTATGGGATGCTCCGGCGGAAACCCAAACCAAGAATGAATTGTTGGCCCGTAGCTTTGATGCCCATGTCCTTCTGACTACGGACATGGGTTCTCGCCGTATTGCTCCAATGTAAGCAATTATGTCTAGACGCCAGAAAGAACTTTCCGCAATCCAGCGGGAAGTTCTTGCTGATTGTATTGCCGATTTAAATCGGCAATGATTGAAGGCTAGTGTTTTACCAACTGTCGTTACGATCGCGACGTGGGCGCTCTTCGCGAGGTCGAGCTTCATTAACCTTTAGTGCGCGTCCACCCATATCAGTGCCGTTAAGGGCATCGATAGCGGTATTTGCTTGATCGTTGTCATTCATTGTGACGAAGCCGAATCCTTTGGATCGGCCGGAGTCACGGTCTACTATGATGGTTGCTTTCTCAACATCTCCGTGTGCAGCGAATGCATCGGATATATCTTGTTCAGAGGCTGACCATGCGAGGTTTCCTACGTATATTTCCATTTTATCTGTCTTATCTCGTGTTTCTAGAAAACGCTCATCTTGGAGCAAACTGTGACTACGCGGATACCTTTGAGGGTTATCTAAGTGTTCGAGGTTTGTTTCAGGATAGAACGATAAAAAAATAAACATGCAGTTTTTTCTGAAAAATGCAAATGCGAAAAGCTTTAATCTAAGCCCTTGAAATTTAGGGGCAAGATGCTACGTCTTAGTTATGCATCTTTTTTTCCTTCTCGCCCTCGTTTCTTTTCTTGCCATTCCCGCCTTTGCCTTGGCCGCAAAGCCGAACGTATTGTTCATCGCCATTGACGATCAGAACGACTGGATCGGTTATCTTGGAGGCCATCCCATGGTGAAAACTCCTCACATCGACCGATTGGCGGTCCGCGGGACTGCATTCACTAATGCCCATTGCCAGTCCCCGCTCTGCAATTCTTCTAGAACTAGCCTGATGACAGGGTTGCGCCCTTCCACCACCGGCGTTTATGGCCTTGCTCCTTGGTTTCGAACTCTACCCGAGTTGAGGGATCACGTGACTTTGCCGCAATATCTCAAGAAGCATGGCGGTTATACTACTTACTCCACAGGTAAGATTTATCATGGCGGTTATGGTCGCAAGAAAACGGATAGGGAGTTTGACGTTCTCGGTCCCGGAGCCAGTGGGCGCCCCTTTCCGCAAAAGAAGCTAGTCACCACTCCTTTCGGAAATCACAGGCTTGTCGACTGGGGGACTTTTCAACACAAGGACGAAGACAAGGGGGATTGGAAGGTTGCCTCTTGGGCGGTTGAGCAACTCGATGCCAAACCGAAAAAGCCTTTCTTTCTGTCAGTTGGTTTTTTTCTCCCCCACGTTCCGTGTTACGCGACTCAAAAATGGTTTGATCTTTATCCAGACGACGATTCCGTCCTGCCTGAGATCCTTCGAAAGGATCGAGCCGATACTCCTCGTTTCTCATGGTATCTCCACTGGTACTTGCCCGAGGTTCGGCGAAAGTGGTTGGAGGAGGTCGGTCAGTGGCGGAATCTAGTTCGCTCTTATCTTGCCTGCACTAGTTTCGTGGACTCGCAAGTCGGGCGCGTTCTCGCTGCCCTTAAGAGGAATGGTTTTGAGAAGAACACGATCGTCGTTCTCTGGAGTGATCACGGTTGGCATCTCGGAGAGAAAAACATTACGGGTAAGAACACCCTTTGGGATGACGGGGCTCGCGTCCCTCTCGTTTTTGCCGGTCCTGGCGTGAAGCCTTTTCAGCTTTGCGGCAAGCCTGCCGAGTTACTCGATATTTATCCAACTCTGATTGAGCTTTGTGGTTTGCCGAAAAACGAAAAGCTTGAGGGGCACAGCCTTGTTCCCCAACTGGAGGACGCTTCCTCTTCTCGCAAATGGCCGGCCATCACCACGCACAATCATGATAATCACGGTGTTCGTTCGGAGCATTGGAGTTTCATTCAATATGCTGATGGCTCCCAAGAGTTATATGACATGCGCACGGATCCCCACGAGTGGAAGAATTTAGCCAAGAATACCAAGTACTCCCGCGTTATTCAGGAACATCAAGCCTTTCTCCCTAAGGTGAATCGAAAGCCGGCTCCCGGAAGCGCTCATCGGATCCTGACTCGAGACAAGAATGGTAAGGTGATCTGGCAAGGTGATGAGATTCGCCCCGATGACCCCATTCCGGGCATTGAGGATTGAGTGGCCACGTCTTATTTCTGCCCGATTTTTTTGCTCTTAGGCTTGTAGCCCAAGCCTAAGATTCCATTTTCGCTGACTTTCGCTTTACCTAAAGGAAGGTTTTCTTCTTATTTGAATCCACCTAAAATTTTCAGCTAATGATTCAATTTACCTCCTTCTTATTTACTGCGTTATTCCTTTCTGCATTCATACATGCAGCTAAGCCCAACGTCCTTTTCATCATGTCCGACGACCATACGTCTCAAGCCATAGGAGCTTATGGAAGTCGTCTGGCAAAGCTGAACCCTACGCCGACCATTGACCGTTTGGCCAAGGAAGGGATGCTCTTCGAGAACGCTTTTTGCTCGAATGCAATCTGCGCGCCGAGTCGGGCTACAATCATAACAGGGCAGTATGCCCATACCTGTGGGTCTCACGACCTAAGTGGACGCATCGAGGGACAGCGACAGTACCTCGCCAAGGAAATGAAGAAGGCGGGATACCACACTGCCATGGTCGGCAAGTGGCACCTCAAGATGGAACCCGCCGCCTTCGACTTTTACAGCGTCTTGCCGGGGCAGGGAAAGTATCACGATCCCGAGTTTCGTATCCGAGGAGAGAAACCATGGCCCAAGAATTTGATCAAGTTCGATGGCATGCACTCGTCCGATGCCGTGACCGATCAAACCTTGAAGTGGCTCCAGGAGGGTTGGGATGATGACAAACCTTTCTTTCTCATGCACCACTACAAGGCGCCGCACGACTACTTCGAGCACGCCCACCGCTACGACGACTACTTGGCCGACGTCGATATCCCGCAACCTGACAGCCTAACCAACTCCCATCCCAAGGGATTCGGGTCCATCGCCACTCGCGGACACAAGGACGAGCTAGTGCCCCATGTCGGAACTTCCATCGGTAAGCGCAATCCCCGTCGTTCCTATGCCCATGACTTGCCTAGTCGCTTTCCCCAAGATTATCCTGCCGATTACGATCCCGAGACACTGTCCGACGCCGAAGTTAAGCGGATGGCTTACAACGTATACCTTCGCAAGTACCTGCGCTGCGTGAAAGGGGTCGACGACAACCTCAAGCGACTTTTCGCATACTTGGAGAGAAAGGGCCTGATGGACAATACCGTGATCTTCTATACCGGGGACCAAGGCTTCATGCTCGGCGAACACGACTACCAAGACAAGCGATGGATGTACGACGAGGCCATGCGGATGCCCCTCCTCGTGCGCTACCCCAAGACGATCAAGGCGGGCAGTCGAACCGACGCCATCGTGGGCAACGTCGACTTCGCTCCCACCATGCTCGCCTTCGCAGGCGTTGAGACTCCCGGTTACATGCAGGGCAACAGTTTTAAGACGATTTGCGAGACGGGCAAGGAGCCTCGTGGTTGGCAACAGGAAGCGTACTACCGCTACTGGATGCACATGGCCCACCACGACAACCCGGGCCATGTCGGCATACGCACAAAGGAACACAAGCTTATCTATTATTACGGAGCCGACTACAAGGGAGGCAATCGTACGCCGCCGGCTTGGGAACTGTACGACTTGATCAAGGATCGTTTCGAGACCGTCAACCAGTACGACAACCCGGAACACGCTGCAGTCGTGTCCGACTTGAAATATCGCTTGGCTGCACTGCGCAAGCGAATCGGTGATGACGGACGCGATTTTCCGGAGACCGAGAAGGTAGTCCAGGCTCATTGGGAATACGACGAGCAGGACCGTAAGGAAGCCGTTGAACTTTCCCACCAATTCCTCGCTCGTCGCCGTGACTTTCTAAAGAATCCCCCGAAAAAGAAAACATCTCCCAAGAAAAAATCGCTTCCGAACAAGAAATGAATTCCATCATGAAAACCAAACTACTTATCGCCACCTTTTTCGCATTTGTATGCTTCGCCCAAGGCAAGGAAGCTGTTTCCCTCTTTAATGGTAAGGACCTTACGGGTTGGAAAAACGCCAAATACATCGTCGAGGACGGTGTCCTCATCTGCAAGGGCGGGAACCTCGTCACGGAAAAGCAGTACACCAATTACGTCTTCGAGCTTGATTTTCTGCTGCCTCCGGGAGGCAACAACGGATTGGGTATTCACTACCCGGGCACGGGCGGACCCTCGTCATCGGGAATGGAACTACAGATCCTTGACAATAAGCATCCCAAGTATGCCAAATTGGTCGACTCCCAATACCATGGTTCCCTTTACAAATTGAAGGCGGCCAAGCGCGGTCATCTCAAACCGGCAGGCGAGTGGAACCACCAGAAGGTCACGATCGATGGGCCGAGCGTTATAGTGGAACTGAACGGGGTCGTTATTTTGGATGCCAACTTGGACGAAATCAACAAGCTGAAGCCTAAGCACAAGGGAGCAAAGCGCCGGAGCGGACATATTTGCTTTTGCGGACACGGTGCGCCGGTCAAGTTCAAGAACATCACGATCAAGGAACTTCCCTCCAAGAAGCCCTGATCTAGAAAGCTAACCCGCCGAAAAGAAAACACCTCCCAAGAAAAAATGAACTCCATCATGAAAACCAAATCCCTCATTTCTCTCTTTCTTGTCTCCGTATGCTTTGCCCAAGGTAAGGAAGCCGTTTCCCTTTTTAATGGTAAGGATCTAGCAGGGTGGAAGAACGCTAACTACGTCGTCGAGGACGGTGTGCTCGTTTGCAAGGGGGGTAACCTCGTTACGGAAAAGCAGTACACGAATTATATCTTCGAATTCGACTTTCTGTTGCCTCCCGGAGGCAACAATGGTCTTGGCATTCATTATCCTGGTTCCGGCGACGCGGCTTATTCGGGCATGGAACTGCAGATTCTCGACAACAGTCACCCCAGATACGCCAAACTCAAGGACTATCAGTTTCACGGTTCCCTTTACACTTTGCAGGCGGCCAAGCGCGGTCATCTCAAACCGGTCGGCGAATGGAATCACGAAAAAGTGACGGTTGATGGACCGCTCGTGAAGGTGGAACTAAACGGAGTCGTTATCTTGGATGCCAATTTGGATGAATTGAACAAGCAGAAGCCCAAGCATAAGGGATCACAGCGTCGCAGCGGTCATCTTTGCTTCTGCGGGCATGGGGCACCAGTCAAGTTCAAGAATATCACGATCAAGGAACTGCCTGCCAAGTCGCCTTGAGCGTCTAGTTTAGCAGGTGAGCGGACTTCTACCCAAAGAGGCCTTGGAGCCTCTCGCCTTCGGGAATCTTCAGCGGGAACTTCTTGCTGAAGGCATGATTCTCGATTCCAGCCAGTTCTCGCAACGCACGGTGAATGTGTTCGGGTCGCGTCCGCATGCCATTTTCCTCGTCCATCGCCAGCGTCTTGTTGTCGATGGGAATTAGAAATTGTCGTTCGTCGGTAGCTCCGATTACGCGGTTGCCGCGGATGCCTTTTCCCATGAACATGATCGAGCCGATTGACCAATGGTCTTTGCCTTGACCTTTGTTGTAGTGAGGCGTCCGACCCATTTCGCTTTGTATCACCACGACCAGTTTGTCGCGAATCTTCAATTCCTCGGCCCGCTTCATCAAGTAGTCGATTCCAGCGAGGAACTCCGGGATCAGTCTCATTTGATCGGGGTCGTTGGTGGCGTGGCTGTCGAATTGGCCGATGGATAAGTTGGCCGAAACACAGACCCCGCCCTTGAAGCAGGACAAGGCGATTTCCGCCTGTTGGGCCAATCTCTCCTTGGGGATTTTGTTGCTGATGTAGGGAGTGACTCGCTTGAGGGCCTTGGAATTGGTTTGGGCAGCGTAGAGCATACTTTGGGCGCGTTCCGCTCGCGGCAATTGAGGATGAGCCATCGGGGCAGATTCGGCTTGTTCGCTCAAGGCTCTCTCAATCAAGTCGAGGGCGAAATCATCATGGTAGAGGTTGCGTGCAACTCCTTGGACGGAGTCGGCGTTGGCGATTAGTTTGAGCGATGGCAGGTAGGGAATCCTCGCCATCGGCACCAAGTTTCCTGTGGCGGAGTAGTTGCCGAAGGTTAGGAACGCCAGTGGGGTTTCCGGACCCCGGCAGGCGGCGGCGAGGGCGGCGAAGGTGGGGTAGGCTAAACTGTCGAGCTTGCCCGTTGCCATGTATCGCTTGCAGGGCGAATGGTTGTTGATCGAGTAGTCCAGTCCGTTGAGCACCAGTAACTCGTTGCCATAGGCCTTGAAGAAATCCTCGTTGCTCATCCCTTTTTCGACCTGCTTAGCGGTCGGGGCAAAGACATGTTTGCCGTGGGTTAGGATATCACCTTCCTTATACAATCGATTGATCCCATTGACTCCCTTCGGGTCCATCAGGTAGGTCGTGTCCCATCCGCCGGAAGCATTGAAGGTGACGTAGTATGGCCCTTCGTATGCGTCGGGTTCCTTCGCCTTTCCCTGCAACAGGTTGGGCCAGCTAACAGGCACGGCTAATCCAAGGCCCGCTTTACCACAGAATTTGATGAAGTCGCGTCGCATGGTTGAATCGTTTATTCGTAGAGGAATTCGGGTTGCCGTAGAAGGTAGGTCACCACGGTTCGCCAGCCACGCAGGGTGTAATGAGGATCCTCGATCCGTTTGCTGTCGATGCGTCCGCAGAAATAGGTATCTCGCTTGTCGATGCCCTTGCGTTTTTGAGCCTCCGCCACCACGTCGGCAAATAGCTTGAAAGTTCGCTCGACTTCAGGGTGTTCGATGGGTTCGTGACGATCGAGCAGATGACCCCGGAGATGAACGATGGTTTTTCGAATCTTTAGGTCATTGGCTGGGTTTGAGCCAGGAACGACGTCCTTTTCAATGTGAGGGAACAGGCGCCTTTGGGGGGGCTCACGGGCAAAGTCTGGTGTGACGTGCAGGCAGGAGACTTCGTTTGCCATGATGCGCTGGATGGCGCCCATGGCACCGCTGGGCTCGGGCAGGCGCTCGGTGACGGACTGCGAGTTAATGCCCCCGTAAAGAATCTTCATTTCCTTTGCCACTTTCCCCCAGCGCTTGCCAAAAAGGGCCTCGATCTTCCGCTCCAGTTGCTCTGGCGCGAGCAGTCGAGTGATGCCGAGATCATGTAGTTCCGCCTTGCGGTGTGGATGCTCAACCACTGCCTTGAGTCCGTCTGCCCGGTAGAAAGGCGACTTGGCCAATTCCTTGAAGACTAGTTTTAGGTTGAAGTTCGCTTGGGCGAAGCGTTTGGCCACCTCGGCGATTTCGCGACGTTGCATGGAGTATGCCCGTCTACGAGGAGTAAAGAGCGGATCCTCGATGTCTTGCGGTGGACGCAAGGCTATGCGCCCGCTAAGCAGATACCAGACGTGTTCCGTCATCGCGACGGCGAACCTTGGATCCTTGGCGGTGCGGGAGGCGAGCCACTGCAGGGAACGCCATTTTTCTTCCTTGGGCAGGTTCTCGCCTTCTAGTCCCGGAACGAACATGTCCTCGAACCATCCGTCCTTGCGTTGCCCATAGTGGCCTTCTTCATTGTAGAAATCCTGAAACAAGCCGGCTACCGGGTCGATGGTGCGGTGACAGACCACGCAATCCGCCGCTTCCATCCACGGGGTCTCGTACTTGGTGTCGATGGCTGCGGCATCGGCGACTTGGTCTGCCAGTTCCATGATGTTTATGCCAAGGAAGTGTTGATAGTACATGCGGGCCCGTAGTCGGTTCCGGTTGGTTTCCGTGGTGGGATAGCGGCGCAGGTAGTGAAACATGCTGAGGAGGCCGGCGTGCGGATAAAATCCCGTCTTCGATTCCTGAACCTTGCCGTTTCTCGCCTTTAGGGCCGGCAGCTTGGTCGGCACGTACTCGAAGGGGTTCTCGGGATTTTCGAAGCGATCCTTTACCTGCTCGAATATGCCGTAACCTCTGGCCGAGTAGGGCGAGACCATCATGTAGTCGGCGGTCATTATTTCGGTGAACGGTCGATCTTTTCGTACCACGTGGGCAATCAACTCGAGCGGTTCGCCTCGGATTGCCTTGCGGTAGACGCGCGCCATATCCCAAAGCGCTTCTTGTCGCTCCCTTTTGTTCTCTATGTGGCTGAAGTCATGCTTTTGGTACCAGTGACGCGTTTTATCGAAGTGATTGTAGGACAGGATCAACTCACCGTTGCCGTCGTAACCATCGGTCAGGAAGATATCGTTGAAGCCTTCCTTGAGGCGCCCGTAAAAGGCATCCTCGGTCATTAGTTGGTCGAGGGTCGCGTCCAATCCAGCCAATTCCTTCTCCTTGATGGCCTGCCTTTCCTTTGGGGTCGGCAGACGGCCGGTCAGCGACAACGTGAGGCGGCGTAGCAAGCTTTCGTTCCCGATCATGGTTACGTCCTCAAGGAATGATCGTGGCTTGTATTTCTTGACGGTGGATTCCGGAACCGATTTCCCTTCCATCCGCTTGACGAATGCCTTGAGGATGGCATGGCCCGTGGAGTCGGGTTTCAGGACTTGTTCACCCTCATGGTCCAGTTTCCCGATTGGTTTCAAAAGCAACCGCGGCAATTGCCCCTCTTTGCGCATCCGGGCCATTTTGAAGAAGGCCTTGAAATTTGTATTCTGGGCAGTTTGCAGTTCCGCGCCTCCCAAGAGGATCGTTTCCCGCAGGATGAATCGACTGTCCTCCGCCTCGCCCGAACTGTTGTGACACTTCAGGCAGGAAAGTTCGCCTACCTTGGCCCAGACCTCGTCCACGAAATCGTCGTCGGGCGACGGTTCGAGCCTGTCTGCCCCCGGCAACGACACTTGCAGGCTTATGGCCAGTAGCATCATGAGTTTTGGCTTCATTGATCTTAACTTATTCCTCGCTTATCTAAGTCGCAAAGTAGAAAGTAACCGCAAGAGAATTTTTTCTTCTTGAAGACTGCGATGCGTTCATCGCCCTAATGACACTAAGATGGAGACTTCGTTTTATATTTGAGGATTTTCTGAATCTTTTATTTTGAGTTCTTTTATTTTGATGAGTGAATACACCAAACGATCACAGACCTTTACAGTTGGAGGCGAGTCCACCGTTAATCGCATGGGTTTCGGCGCCATGCGTCTTACTGGTCAACCGGGTAACTTCGGACCCTATGCTGAATGGGAAGAAGGCAAGGCGCTTTTGAGGAGGGCAGTCGAGCTGGGGATTCAATTTTTCGATTCTGCCTATGCTTATGGTCCCGAATGGGCGGATAAGCTAATTGGCGATGCTCTCCACCCTTATCCAGAAGGACTCTTTGTCGCGACCAAGGGAGGTGTCGACAAGCCCGCTCCGGGGCAGATCGTAGTGGACGGTTCGCCGAAAACTTTGCTTATGCAAGTTGAGACTGCCTTGAGAAACCTGAAGACTGATTGTATCGATCTCTTTCAACTGCATCGAGTCGATCCTAAGGTTCCCCTCGAGGAGTCTGTGGGTGCATTGGACTCGGCGCGATGCGAAGGAAAGATTCGTTTCATCGGCTTGTCCAACGTCAATCAAGAGGAACTGAACAAGGCATTGACCGTTACTTCGATCGCATCCGTTCAAAATCGGTACAACCAAGCAGAACGTGAAGACGATACCATGGTCGACTACACGAATGAAAAGGGGATAGCCTATCTCCCTTGGGGACCGCTTGGAGCTCAACCGATGGAGTCAGGAGCACCTCTTCCCGCCAGAGACTCCTTGGCTTGGTTGCTCGGACGCTCGTCAAACATCATGGTCATTCCGGGTACTACTTCGACTTCTCATCTCGAAGAGAACGTGTCGGCTGGGGATGTCGTCTAGGTTGTTGGTGAATCCTTCACTGCGGAGTTTTGAGACCCCTTCTCCTCGATCGGGGAATAATTAATTAGTCCCAGTACCAAATGGGCAGCCTGATCGGCTTTTTTCGGAATATCTTGAGAGTTTTTGCAGGAATGTGTCGCTTGTGAACGATGACGTGGTCGACGTGCTCGTCGAACCATGAATCGAAGAGGGTCCACAGTCCCTTTTGGCCTTTGTCGTCACCCCAGCTGTTTTCGATGAGCCATTTTTGAGGAACACCCTTCCTGAGGTCGGTCCCGATGATGGCCATCATGTGTCCGGCTCGCTGAGCACACAGGCGCTTGCGTTCCGGTTTGGATAATTCGATCTCGATACCGAAGAGAGATTCGTAGTCAAAGAGCTTGTGCTCCATCAATCCGTGCTTGGTGGATTGGTCGATCCCCATGTCCACCCCGAACGGAATCGGTTCATCGGACAGGATTGCCTTGAGGCAAATCTTCTTGATGGGCTCGATCTCGAGGTTCACGAAATTCATTTCATCCGTACCTATGGTACCGTATTGCTCATCGAAGACGTAATGCTTATCAAAGGGCCTGTCGGGAGCATGGAAAAGACAGTAGTAATCGGAAAGCTCGAGACCGATCGTTTCCTTGAAAAAGCTTTGCGGGGTGTATTTCTTCCAAGCAGTGAGCCGATCCTGTTTAACGCCATTCTTTGCTTTTGCCGTTTCGTTCCCTTTTTTCTCCTTCTCGTGGCGCCACTCGAATTCGGTTGGGGGCTTTCCGAGGTTAAGGACAAGGAATCGATAAACGTCCTTCATGGCTTCCTCCTTGATCCTTCTTAGGGCGGTCTCCTTTGATCCCTTGCCATGCTCCCTCAGGATTTCAGCAGCCTTGGAACGGAGAAGCTCGGCCAGCACCTTGCTCATGATTCTCGTGTCCTTGTTGTTTCTGGTCTCGGGCATGACGGAGGTGGGAACCAACCCGTATTTCTCGATCAACGTTTTGGCGTATCCCCACCAACCCCCGTCTCCGGCAATCCCCTGATTGAGAATTTTCCAAGTGCGATCGAGGGGGGCGGCCTGCCGAAGCGTGATGACGCCCTCCAAGTAACGGTTCCCTTTTTCCAAAAGGTCCCAAAACTGAAGGTAGGCGGTGGAGAACTCGAAATTTTCCAAGCCCAGTTTCTTGATCACCTTGGGTCTGAGAAGATTAAGCGAGGCATGCAGCCAGCAAAGCCCGGCGGACTTTTGATTGGTTATCCCCTTGGTCGTGACTCGGTGGCTGAAATGCCCGTCGTCCTTGGCTTTGAGTTCATGACTGAGGGCGAGCTCATTGAGATCGGAATGGGTGATCGCATTGAAACGGGCCCGGTCGACTTCGTTCATCTCAAAGGATGAGTGCAACCGGGTAAGCAAGGGGCCGGAAAGGGAGCCTTTGGCAGGTCTTGCGGACTTCCGTTTTGCGGACGCTTTGAGCGTCATGAGAGATTGGGGGTAGTGTGTTTGATCAGGCGATCAGCTTGCGTGCGGCCAAGTTGTTCAGTCGGTGTGTGACCTCGATGACGCCGTCTGTCACCATCCTGTTGTAGGTGCGTCCGTCGGTGGTGTTGACCCCATGGCCCTTCACCGCCTTGCGAAGGGGAGCGAGGGCAGGATCCTGATGATGAAAGAGCTCGACGAAAACATGCTTCAGTTTACCCGTCGGGGCATAGGCGGCGAGGAGGGCGCCGATCCAGCCGTCATCGGTAGAGAGGCACCCGCGGGTTGTTTTGGCGGAGGCGTGAAAGATTCCGAGGGCGTCGCTCTTGGCCAGATCTTTGATGACCTTTTCGTTTTCAGCGATGGAAAGATCGGAATCCCCGCAGTGGGCAGCGTCGATCATGACTTTGAAGAACTTCTTCTTTATCTTCTTGTTGATAGCCTTGACCACCTTGGCGGCTTTGGCCGCGTTGGTGAAATTTTGGAACTCGACCCCACGCAGGAATTCCATGTGCCAAGCCTCGATCATGCTCTTGTCTAGAGCGGATTCCTTATAGCAGCGGGCATGCAACTTGACCACTTGCTTAACTGCGGCGTCGAAAGCCTTGCCCTTGAGCTTCTTGCCGGAGAGCCATTCCTCGAAGGAGGTGGAGGAAACATGTTTGACCTTGTACTTCTTGGCCACCTCGAGGCCGGAGTTGAGCATGTCGACTACGGCATCCTCGTCCTTCGAGTTGAGCGGGTTGGCTCCGCCGACCATCATGATTAAGTGAACTTGCAGCCTGAGACCGCGCAATCCTTTGAATAGGTCATCCAAATCCTTAGGGTCGGTCCCGGGGAACAAGGTGATTTGCACATTGTTTAATTTGACGGGTGAGGTTCGGCAGAGCAGGCGCATCCCGGACACGATCTTGAGATCTCCGGAGCGGGTGCGCGGAAGTTTGCCGGATTCGTCGGGAGCGAGAGCACCGACGAACATGAGATGAGTAGGTACGACGCCGATTTCGACTTTGGATTTATTTTTAAGGGTCATGATGAAAAAAGGGTTTAAGGGTTAAGGGGGGAAGGCGAGAGGGAACGATTCATTGAAAATTTCGCGGGATAATCAAGGATAATTCTCCAATGCCCAGTCGGAATGAAAAAACTCGCAAGGTAGGATGCCCGGCGAAAAATCATTTGGAATAGACGAATCTGCATTGAGCGGTACGTCGAATAAAGTTTGCTTCCTCGCAAATTTCGTAGCGACGTTTCCTTCGCTCTAAGTTTGCATCAGGGGATGAAGATTTCGATGCGTATTCTTTTTCTCGTCTTGCTCGGCCCTTTGCTGGGCTGCCTTCCCGTCCATGCCAAGGAGGACAGGCCGAATATCGTGGTCGTTCTCTGCGATGACTTGGGCTACGGGGACCTCGAGTGCTACGGGCATCCGAAAATCAAGACGCCTCACCTCAACCGGTTGGCCAAGGGAGGCATTAGGTTCACCGATTGTTATTCCACGGCTCCGGTTTGCTCGCCCTCCCGGGTCGGTTTGCTGACCGGGCGCAGTCCGAATCGAGCGGGGGTCTACGACTGGATACCAGGCGGACGATCCGTGCACATGCGGGCTTCCGAGGTGACCATTCCCCAACTCTTGAAAAAGGCCGGTTACGCTACCTGCATGTCGGGTAAGTGGCATTGCAACGGGAAATTCAATAGTCCGCAGCAACCACAGCCGGACGCGGCCGGTTTCGATCATTGGTTCGGGACCCAGAACAACGCCAGTCCGTCCCATGAGAACCCACGCAACTTCGTCCGAAACGGAAAGCCGGTCGGGCCGATGGAGGGATACAGTTGCCAGCTCGTTATGGACGAGGCCGTTATCTGGTTGGAGAAACAGCAGGCCAAGGATTCTGAACAACCGTTCTTTATGTACGTGGCCTTTCACGAACCGCACGAGCCGGTGGCATCGCCCAAGAAAATGGTCGACCAATACGATGGGGTGGCCAAGAATGTCGATCAGGCCCACTATTTCGCCAATGTCACCAACCTGGACGCGGCGGTGGGAAAGTTGATGAAGGCGCTCATGTCCATGGAGCTTGATGAAAATACGCTGATCGTCTTCACCTCCGACAACGGACCGGAGACTCTCCTTCGCTATGGTCGGGGATCGCGCAGGTCCTTCGGTAGCCCTAAACCTTTGCGGGGAATGAAGCTATGGACCACCGAGGCCGGCTTTCGGGTGGCGGGCATTATGCATTGGCCCGCCCGGATCAAGGCAGGTCAGGTGAGCAGTCAGCCTGTCTCGGCCTTGGATTTCCTTCCCACCTTTTGCGAACTGGCCCGAACCCAGCCCTCGAAAGATCTAGCCCTTGATGGGGCAAGCTTCCTGCCCGCTCTGGAGAATAAGCCGATCACTCGAAAAAAGCCTTTGGTCTGGGTCTATTACAATGCCCTCAACAAGCGACGTGTAGCCATGCGGGACGGCAATTGGAAAGTATTGGCCAAGTTGAATATCGGAAAGCTTAACAAAGTGGACGCTCGCAACGAGGCGCAAATCAAGGGGGCGACCTTGTCCGACTTCCAGATGTTCGACCTTTCCAAGGATATCGGGGAAATCGAGGACTTGTCCCGTTCTCATCCCGAAAAGTTGATCAAACTGAAGCAGCGACTGGAAACCCATTATAAGGAGTTGGTGAATGGATCTCATGTCTGGAGCAAGTAGGGAAAGCCTCATCCCCTTTAAACAACGATACTCGTATTCAGCTTTCCTCTCTTACAGGTTAGTTTTATAGCGACTTCGGTCTAACATTTCTTTTCAATTCCGGTATGAACATTCGAATGCTAGCTTCACTCGTCGCTTTGCCGTGGTCCCTCGCGGCTGATGACGGCATTCGATTCAATCGCGACGTGCGGCCCATTCTATCCGAGAATTGTTTCGCCTGCCATGGGCAAGACGCCAAGAAGCGCAAGGCCAAGCTGCGACTCGACCAAATCGAAGGGGCTTTGACCGAACGCGACGGTGTCCGGGCGATCGTTCCCGGCAACTTGGAGCAGAGCGAACTTTGGGTTCGCATCAATGAGAAGGATGAGGATGAGGTTATGCCACCGCCGAAGTCCCACAAAAAAATGACCGTAGCCGACAAGGACGTTCTCAAGCACTGGATTCAGCAAGGCGCTAAATACGAGGGGCATTGGTCTTTCGTGGCCCCAGCTAATCATGAGGTCCCCCAGATCGCCGGAGCAGAGAATCCCATCGATGCCTTCCTTCAGGATCGCCTCGGCAAGGAAGGACTGAAGCCGGCGACCACCGCCAAACCGGAAACCTTGGTCCGGCGGTTGTACCTTGACCTGACCGGTTTGCCGCCCGCGACCGCCGAGGTGGATGCCTTCCTCGCGGGCAAGTCGCCCCAGACATGGGACAAGCTAATAGACGAACTCATGGGACGGGAAACCTATGGGGAGCACATGGCCCGCTATTGGTTGGACCTCGCCCGCTATGCCGACACGCATGGCCTTCACCTCGACAACGAGCGCTCCATGTGGCCCTATCGCGACTGGGTCGTCCGTGCTTTCAACCAAAACTTACCTTTCGACGATTTCACCCGCTGGCAATTGGCTGGCGATCTCTTGCCGGAACCCACCATCGACCAGCGCATCGCTTCCGGGTTTAATCGTTGCAACGTTAGCACGGGGGAGGGCGGCAGCATCAAGGCGGAATGGATTTATCGCTACGCCGTGGATCGTACCTCGACCGCGGTGGAGGTCTGGATGGGGATGACCGCAGGATGTGCCGTCTGCCACGATCACAAGTTCGATCCGCTCTCGACCAAGGAATATTATTCTCTCTACTCCTTCTTTCACAGCGCCGCCGATCCCGCAATGGACGGAAACAAAAATAATACACCACCTACTATTCGTGTTCCCCGACCTGGTGACGACCAGCGCCTCGCCGCCCTCGATGCAGAGATCGCCGAGGCGAACAAGGGTGTTGCCGCGGCGGTGACCAAGATCAAATATCAAGATCCCGCGTCGCTCGATCCCTTGCCCAAACCGGAACGCAAGGAAACCTTGTGGTTCGAGGATGATTTCCCCAAGGGCAAGCTACAGGTCACTGGTCCGCCCCTTACATTCGTCACCAAGGAGCAAGGACCGGTATTCAATGGCAAGCGTGCTATTACCCGAACGGCCAAGAACGCCACCGGTCAGGACGTCTTCTCGGAAGGCAGCCCCTTGGTCATTCCCAAGGGTGGAAAGTTCTTCGTTCATTGCTACCTCGATCCGGATAACCCACCGGAAGCCGTCATGGTGCAATTCTACGTTGGTGGCTGGAATCATCGCGTTGTCTGGGGAGCTCACGAAAAGATTGGTTGGGGCAAGGTGAATACTCACCAGCGCGTCGGCATGGGTCCCTTGCCCGAAAAAGGCAAGTGGGTACGTCTGGAGTTTCCCGCCGAAAAGGTGGGCCTCAAGCCCGGCCACAAGGTGACGGGTTACGCCTTCACGCAGTTTTCCGGCAAGATGGGATGGGACCTCTTCGGTATCGAATCGACCACCAATCCGGCCAAGGATCCGACCCTTTCTTGGAAGGCCTGGAAAGAGCAGGGCGAGGGAGTTCGCAACAAGGACCTCACCGACGACTTGCGCAAGCGCTACAAAGGGAAGGTGTCCGCTAAGTGGAACAAGGCTCAGGAGAAGGAGCTGCGCCGGCATTGGTTGACTAACGTTTATTCCGGGGCCAGTGAGACCCTCGGACCCTTGACTCGAAAGATAGCCGCTCTCGAGAGAAAGAAAGCTGAGGTCAACAAGAACGCCGCCATCACCTTCGTCATGGCTGACTTGCCTAAGGCTAGGCAAAGCTACGTCATGATACGGGGACAATATGACAACCCTGGCGAAAAGGTTTCGCGCGGGGTGCCCGCTTTTCTTCCCGCCCTGCCCGCCAAGCCCAAGGATCGCGACTATAATCGCCTCGACCTCGCCAACTGGATGGTGCGTGATGATCACCCCTTGACCGCCCGGGTGGCGGTCAATCGCATTTGGCAACAATTCTTCGGCACGGGACTGGTCAGGACGAGCGCCGACTTCGGCACCCAGGGCGAATTGCCCAGCCATCCCGAACTCTTGGACTGGTTGGCCCTTCGCTTCATCGAGGACGACTGGAACATGCAACGTTTCGTGAAGCGCATCTTGACCAGTCATGCCTATCGGCAAAGCACGAAGGTCACCCCGGCTTTGCTGGAGAAGGATCCCGAAAATCGTCTGCTTGCTCGTGGTCCGCGCCATCGGCTGGACGCCGAAATTATTCGTGACCAGGCCTTGAGCCTCAGTGGATTGCTCGTACCCACCGTCGGCGGTAAAGGCGTTCTGCCCTACCAACCTCCCAATATCTGGGAACCCGTTGGTTTCGGTCGCAGCAACACTCGCTTCTACAAGCAGGGCAAGGGGGACGACCTCTATCGCCGCAGCCTATACACCTTCCTCAAGCGCACCGCCCCGGCTCCCTTTATGGCCAGCTTCGATGCTCCCAATCGCGAGCAGAGTTGCACTGCCCGAGGCCGTAGCAACACCCCCATGCAGGCCCTTCAGTTGATGAACGACATTCAACACGTGGAGGCTGCCCGCAACCTCGCCCAGCGCATCCTCAAGGAAGGTGGCGACAAGGACAATCAACGTATCCAGTGGGCTTGGCGTACCGTTACTTCACGGCGCCCAGCACCGGACGAAGCAAAGATCATCACGGATGTTCTCAAAGGGCACCGGTCCCGTTATGCCGAGGACCTCGAGGCCGCCAAGCAACTCATCGCCTATGGTGAAAGCGTACCGGATAAGGAACTCGCGCCCCACGAGCTCGCTTCCTGGACCCTCGTGGCCAACCTTCTCCTTAATCTGGACGAAGTGGTGAACAAGAACTGATGCCGTCATGAATCCTGCTCTCGAATACCATCAATTGCAAACCCGCCGCCGCTTCTTCCAAGGCGCCGGCCTCAAGGTGGGGGGCATCGCCCTCGCCCAACTGCTTGGCCATCGAGCGTTCGGGGTTCAGCCCCCCGCTGGTGGTGGTGTACATCCGGCCCTTCCTGGATTTCCGCATTTTGCGCCGAAGGCGAAGAACCTCATCTACCTGCACATGAACGGGGCTCCCGCCCAGATGGATCTCTTTGATTACAAGCCGAAGATGCAGGAATTCTTCGACAAGGACCTGCCGGCTTCGGTGCGCAACAAGCAGCGCATCACTACTATGACCAGCGGGCAGGCTCGTTTCCCTGTCGCGCCCAGTAAGTTCGCCTTCGAGCGTTGCGGCCAGTCGGGTATCCTAATGAGCGAACTGGTTCCGCACATGAAGGAGATAGCCGACGACGTCACCATGATCAAGTCGGTCCACACCGACGCCATCAACCATGATCCCGCCTGCACTTTCGTCATGACCGGCAGCGAGGTGCCGGGCAAGCCCAGCCTCGGTTCATGGATCAGTTATGGCCTCGGCAGCGAGAGCCAAGACTTACCCGCCTTCGTCGTGTTCACGCCTACCTTCCCGAAAGCCAGCCAGGCTCAGGCCCTGTTCACCCGCATGTGGAGCAGCGGATTTCTGCCTTCCAAGTATGATGGCGTGGCTCTTCGTGGAAGTGGTGATCCCGTCCTCTACGTCAAGAACCCTCCGGGTGTCGATCCGAGTGATCGCCGGGCCATGCTCGACGCACTCGGCAAACTGAACCGGAAAACCTTCGACCGTTTCGGCGATCCCGAGACTCAGACTCGGATATCCCAATACGAAATGGCTTTTCGCATGCAGAGCAGCGTGCCCGAGTTGACCGACTTGGGGACCGAGAGCAAGGCCACCCTCGAAATGTACGGACCCAACGTGCAAAAGCCCGGCACCTACGCCCACTCCGCCATCCTCACGCGACGTCTGATCGAACGCGGCGTACGAACCGTGCAGATCCTTCACCGTGGCTGGGACCAGCACGGTAACCTGCCCAAGCTGATCAAGGGGCAGTGCATGGACGTCGACCAACCGACTGCGGCGCTCGTTAAGGACCTCAAGCAGCGCGGTCTCCTCGAGGACACCTTGGTCGTCTTCGGGGGCGAGTTCGGTCGTACCGTCTATTGCCAAGGCAAACTATCCAAGGAAAATTACGGCCGCGACCACCATCCGCGCAATTTTTGCATGTGGATGGCCGGCGGCGGCATCAAGGCGGGAACCACTTACGGGGAAACCGACGACTTCAGCTACAATATAACGGAGAACCCCGTCCACCTGAACGAACTCAATGCCACTATCATGCATTGCCTCGGGATCGACAACCACCGCTTCACCTTTCCCTTTCAAGGTTTGCAACAACGCCTCACCGGGGTGGAGGACGCCTATCCTGTCCAAGGCATTTTGGCCTGATTTGCATTCGTTGCCTAGGGTCTTCCTAAGCAATTCTTGTGTTTGGTAGCTCCGACTAATTGAATATTAATCTTCCCAAGTTTAAGTTGGCCGCTTGCTTGAACAAGCTTAACCAATAAAGTGTCGGGGTCGAACTCTCCGGTCCTAGCGAATCACTTCGCCTTTCACTCCGATGGTTGCGGATGCCGCAGTCTTGTTACCGAGGTTTTTGAAGTCCTTGAAGCTCCATACAAGTTTCTTATCCTTCGTGACCTCGATCAGTTGCGGGTTGTCTGGACCAGCGTGGCAATTTCCTACAACGATATTTCCGTTCGGCAAAAGCTCCAGAGAGGTGACCCAAGCGAGGGTGACGCCGGAAATATCCTTTTGCTTGAGATGCCAGACGATTTCCTTCTTTGGAGTCACTTCGAGGACCGAGTGACCGGAACCAGTGGCAATCAGGGTGTTCCCGTCTGGCAGACGAATGGCGTTGAATACTTGGTTGCCCCAGCCTTCGGGACCATGGCCTCCTTTGCGTGGCTTGCCGAAAAGCGAGACCTGATAGTCCCAGATAATCTTGCCGGTGGGTGAGTATTCCGTGACCCGTCCTTCGCCTTCATGGCAAAGAAGGTAGTTTCCATTCTTTAGTTTGTGCCCTTGCCGAACATCGCGATGCGCATTGAATTGTTTGACCTGATACTTCAGTTCATGCTGGATTTCGCCTGCCTTGTTGATCTCTATGATTCGTCCGATGCCGTTTTCCACGACCATGGTGTTGTTGTTTTCCAGTCTTTGAAAGGCGTGTACCTCGAGTCTCTTTCCTTTGTTCCCATTGCTGTTTTGGGCATCGTAACTCCAGACCGTTTTACCTTCCGGGTTGACCTCAATCAGTTTCTTCCAGCCGGACTGGCAAAGAACGTTGCCGTTCTGTAACTGTTGAATGCGGTGAACCGAGCCGGTCCTGAATTTCAAGAGGACGTTGCCCGCTTCGTCATACTTGACGACTTGGCCCTTGTCGCTGGCGAATACGCCGTGCCTTGAAGAAGAGACCTCTGCCTTTTCTTCTGCTCTAGCAAGACCCGTAAGCAGTATGATACTCTGAAGGCCGGTAAGAATTATTTTGTAGGTTCGCATGTCAGTATTAACTCCGAATTTGATGTTAGAATGAGAAATTTTCCATTAGTCAGATGGGTTTCCCTAACCTGTTTTGAAGTTTTCAATTTCAGTAAAACAAACTCGTCCGCAATCTCTAAATGATCGACTATGGAAATGAAATCTTACTGAATGTCTCGAATTCTTTCCATTGATTTAATCCTATGGAGCATGACATGATCAAAAATAATATTCCCTGTATAATAGCTACGCTTACGGCTCTTATGACGCTCCCAGTCATTTCATCCAAGCCAAGCCAAGATTTCATTAAAATTTTCGACGGCAAGACGCTCGATGGTTGGGAGGCGATGCCGGCCAATACATCCCCCGCCTGGACGGTCGAGAACGGCATGATCGTGGGGAACGGTGCCATGGCCCGCAGCTATATCGTTTACCAAAACAAGGAAGTGGCTGACCTCGAGTTGAAGTTTGCTTACCGCTTCCCCGGCAAGGGGAACAGTGGGGTGAGCATACGTGCCATCGTCGACCCGACTGGCAAGCGTGGTTTCCAGAGTTATCATGCCGACATTGGTCATCTCGGTATAGGCCCGCAGGTGCTCGGGGCATGGGATTTTCATACGCCTGGCCGCAGGGAGCACCGTTGTTTTCGTGGTGAACGTTTGGTGATCGACGAAAATGACAAGCCTACCTTGACCAAGATCAAGGGAGCCGTGACAAAGGATGACATCAACAAGAACGACTGGAATAAGGTCCACGTGGTGGTAGAGGACAACTCTTACAAGTTCTCCATCAACGGCAAGCCCGCCTCCGAGTTCACCGAGAACTTGCCGCAAAAGAAACGTCTCAAGCGGGGAATGATCCAGTTTCAATTGCACGACCCAGGCATGTTCGTCCACTTCAAGGATATGTACTTGAAGGTCTTGAGATAGGGCGAAATTCAGGGCTCTTTTATCGTGAAGAAACGATTGATTGTCTTCTTCTGTATCCTTTCGGCTGGCCAGGTCCAGGCCCAGCTTGCCGCTCCCGTTAAGCGACCAAACGTCCTGTTGATCGTCGCTGATGACATGAACTGGGACACTCCGGGTTGTTTCGGCGGTGCGGCCGGGGATATCACGCCAAACATTGACAAGTTGGCATCCAGTGGGATGCGCTTCCGGCACGCCTATGTAAACGTTTCCATATGCACCCCTTCCCGCAGCGTGATGCTTACCGGCCTCTATTCCCACAATAACGGGGCCGAGGGTTTTCAGCGCATTCATCCGGGGATACCCACCCTGCCTTCAATCCTGAATGCGGGGGGGTACATCTGCGGCACGATAGGCAAGCCCCTTAGCCAAGAGGAACTTTTTCGCTGGTCCGTGGCCTATCGCTGGCCCGGGGCGGGAGATGAAAATCTCTGGGGTCGAGACCCTGAGATATACCGGGAGTTTTCAAGGAAGTTTTTAGAGATGGCAAAAACATCGAGGCAGCCTTTCTTCCTTATGGCCAGTTCCCATGATCCGCATCATCCGTTCGGTGGCGGCAGGGCAACGCGTAGGTTTGAGGAGCGGGCACAATCCTCACGCACCTTCAAGGCCGATGAGGTGCGGTTGCCCGGACTTTTGCCGGATCTGCCGGGCGTTCGCCAGGAATTTGCAGCCTACTGCACCTCTGTCCGACGCCTTGATGACATGGTGGGCGTGGTCCTTGGTGAATTGGAAAAAGCCCGGTTGGTCGACGACACGATCGTCCTTTTCATGGCCGACCACGGAATGCCTTTTCCCGGTGCCAAGTTCAATTGCTACCCTGACAGCGTTCGGTCGCCCTGGGTCATACGTTGGCCTGGAACGGTCAAGCCGGGTTCCATCGACAGAACGCACATGATTTCAACGGTAGACCTGCAATCGACAATCCTCGAGGCGGTAGGTTTGAAGCCACCAAATTCTGATGGGCGTTCTTTCCTGCCTCTACTCAGGGGAGAGAAACAGGATGGCCGTGATGCTGTCTTTATCCAGTTTCACCATATCCATGGTGGGGACGCCCTGCCAATGCGCTCGGTGATCACTAGGGAATCGGCCTATGTTTTTAACCCGTGGTCCAACGGGAATCGTCGTTTCGGGCGCCTCGGCGGCGCAAGCTACCAGGCGATGAAAAAGGCTTCCCGTGGGGATACAAAACTGGCAGCAAGGATCAAGCATCTTGAACTGCGTACTGCCGAGGAGTTATATGACTTGAAGGCAGACCCGAATTGCCTGGCCAATTTATTGTCAGGCGTTGATGTTGATAGTAGGTCGGAGTCCCTTGAAGCCTTGCTACGTGGATGGATGGTTCGTTTTGAGGATCCTGCCCTTGAATGTTTTGACAACCGCGACAACCCCGGTGCGCTTGAAAGATTTGTTCAGTCTTACCGCGATCGAGCAGCCAAAGCGAAGCAGGAATTACGGGAATACGAGAAAAGAAAAGGTTATCGTTTTTAGTCTGGGTAAAATCATGAAAGTCATCAGAAATTATATTACACTGTTGTTTTTCCTTTTCATCGGCCAGGTCGCCTTAGCCGAGGAAGCTTACGAGGTCACTGCCAAGGCATGGAAGGCCATGGGGCTCAAGGATTGGAATGCCGCCGTCGCTCATGCCGATCGAGCCCTCAAGACTTGGGGCTTCCATGCAAAGCAAACCAATGCCAAGTTGAACGGATATGCTCCCGCTAAGGATGCAAAGAAATATGCCAACCTCAACGAAGTTGGCACCTGTCTCATGCTCAAGGGTGACGCTCTTCGCCAAAAGGGTGACGTCAAGGCTGCGATCGCTGCTTATGAATTGCTTTTGCGGGATTATCAATATGCCCAAGTTTGGGACCCCAAGGGTTGGTTTTGGAAGCCATCCGAATCGGCTCGTAAGAATCTCGTTTCACTCAAGAAGGCGGCCGCTCCCAACTTAAAGGTCGCCAAGCGCCATTTCACCGCGGCCCAACTGAAGCTTCCTGGTAAGAAAGGGATTTGCTTCACCATGCGGGCCGCAGGCAAACCGGGGTCCGCCCGCGAGAACTTGCCCAAGGTGAAGATGCTCAATCCCTACTGGAACTACTCTTGGGGATGGGATCAAGTGCCTGGCCAGTCATCCAAGATCGAGTTCATCCCCATGGCATGGGGTGCCTGGTCCATCGATGGTTTGGAAAAGGGTCTTCTGACGGGAGTCGTACCGCATATTAGATCAGGCAAGGTGAAGCGCTTTCTAGGGTTCAACGAGCCTGATAAGCGAGAGCAGGCTAACATGTCCTATCAAAATGCCCTAAAGTATTGGCCCCAGTTGGAAGCCTTGAAGGTACCTCTTTGCAGCCCTGCCTGCGCCAACCCCGAGGGGATCAACGACAACAGTGTTCAAGGAGTGCGCGGCACCTGGATGAAAGATTTCATGGCGGAGGCGGACCGAAGAGGTTACCGGGTAGACTATACGGGCGTTCATTGGTACGGCGGTACCCATGTTCAGCACTTCAAGGACAAGATGAAGAGAATCTACGAGAAGTACGGCAGACGGCCCATCCTCATAACCGAATTTGCTCCTGCCGACTGGGAGGCCCGCAACCTATCCCAAAACCGCCACAAAGCCCCGATGGTATTGGCCTTCATGAAGGAGATTCTACCTTGGTTGGAAAGGCAGGGTTGGGTGGCTGGTTACGCTTGGTTCTCCTTCGAGCATAACGAGGCGGTCGGGCATACCTCTTCCCTTTACGACAAGGACCGGAACCTAACCGCTTGCGGACGCTACTACCGAAGCATTACCACGGAAAACCCCGACGGCGATCAATCGATCAAGTAAGGAGATCAGCCTTTCTTTCTTGCTTCGGCGCGTTTCACCACATCCTTGAGCAAACCCTTTTTCGGGAGTTTGTCACTGGGGATTTTGGCAAGGATTGAAAAGCTGCCTTCGTCCATCCAATCGAGGATGTTTGCAAGCATCTTGTTGCCCGGATTGTTGGTGATGGTTTCAAGCATCCATTTTTCGGCAAAGGCTTTGTCGCCCGCCTTGTAAATGGCCCAGGCGGCCAATGCGGGGATCTCGTCCGAATCGTCGAGCGCTTTCTTGAGTGCGGAGATGGCGGGCTTGGCATCTTTTTCAAGGAGCAACAAACCAACCACTGACCAATAGCGTATCACGGAATCTTTGGATGACAGTCCCTTGGTCAGAATCTTGAGCTTCTTTTTATTCCTGGTCAGAGCCAGGTCGGCGTAGTCGAGATACTTGGCAAGAGGGTAGAGCTTGGGATCCCGAACGAAGGCATATACGGTCGTTTTTTTCTCTTTGATCATACGGTTTCTCATTTCCTCGGGCATGAGTCCGGAATCAAAGTACTTGAGCTGTTGTCGCCTGAGTTCCTTTTTCAGTTCCTTGATTTTGGTCTGGTGCAGGGGGTCGTCGATTTGGTTGTCGACGTTGTGGAAGTCCTTGAAGTTGTCGTAGAATTCCTCCGAGGGTCGGGGCTCGAAGAAGCGGCCGGTCACGGCATCGGTCTTGCCGGCCTGATGGTGCCGTTCCCAGGCGCCCGTTGCCTTCATGTTGTGCATATAGGCCAAGTATTGTCCGTTGGGAGCGAAGGGGGCGTAGTTTTTATGATAAGCGAATTGCTCGTCCCGCATGACCCGCACGTTGTCGAACCGCTCGTCGGCGCGCTCCCGCCATGAGAAATGATGCTTGGCCTCGGGTTCGGTGTCCGGGCCGAGAAAGATTCGACCTTGAAAATTATCGGTCATTTCGGCTCCCGTCAGGCTGACCCAGGTCTTGGGCATATCAATGAAACTGACGATGCGATCGATGGTGGAGCCCGGCTTTTTACTGTCGGGATAAAGATGTTTCCATTTCTTCGGGATACGAACGATCAAAGGGCAGTGAATTCCGCTGGAATAAAGAAAGCGTTTGCTGCGGGCGAGCACTCCCCCATGGTCCGAGTTGTAGACGATGATGGTGTTTTCGTAGAGCTTGTCCTGCTTGAGCTTGGCCACGGCTTCCCCGACGGACTCGTCCATTTTAGCAACCGCGGTTGCATATTTGGCGTAGGTGTTGCGTATTTCGGGGAGATCCGGATGGTATGGGGCGAGGATCATCTTGTCGGGGTCGGTGGATTCGTCCTTATGATCGCCGAAGGCTCTGGATTCATGACTGTGCCCGATATTGAATACGGTGAAGAAAGGCTGGCCTTCCTTGCGCTTTTTCCAAGTGCCTGCGTAATCACCTCCGGAATAGTTCCAGAAATCTTTGGGGCTTCTTCCTTTGGGTCCGCGTAAGTTGTAGTCCGTCTTCGAGCAATTGCTGGTGAAGTAGCCCGCTTTTTGTAGGAGTTCGTTATAAAAGCTGATTGAGGCGGGAATCTCGAATCCGCTCCGCATCGGTTGTGTTCCGTTGGAAATTGAGTGCATGCCCGTGATCCAGGAGGAACGGGTTGGGGCACAGACCGCGCCATTGTCGAAACAGTACAGGTAACGGAAACCTTCCTTGGCCAGTTGGTCGATGTGGGGAGTCTTGGCGTTCTTGCTCCCGTAACAACTGACCCACTCGATGCTGTTGTCCTCGCTGGTGATCCAAAGGATGTTGGGTTTTTGTTCTTTTCCGGAAAGCGGAAGGAACACGGCTAGGACAAGGGTAAGAAAGGGGAGCTTGGATAAAATGAAGTTGTTTGAATTCATGATCTTTTACTTTGAAGGGTTTCGGGGTTTGCGTTTGTTCTTCTTGTCTTTCTTTTGCTTGGATGACATCACTTCGGGTGGGGTGGTTGATTCCCCGCAATCGCTCATGAGTTTTTTGAGTTTTGTCCGTAAGGTAGCGATTCTTTTTTGATGTTCGGGCAGGCTCGTAAGATCGTTGATTTCATATGGGTCGCTCACGATGTCGTAGAGTTCGAAGGCTTTGGGTTGGAGGACGCGCTCCACTTTGCGGGCTGCCGTTTCGTCAGTTTGCGCCTTCTCTTTCCACTCGGTCCATGGCTTGGCGAAGAACTTTCCCTTGGAGGTGAAATTCCCCCAGATGTGCTCCCTTTCGGGGTGTCCGGTCCAAATCAGTTTGTAGGTGTCGGTGACGATGGCCTTTTGCCAAAAAGGGTGGACATTGGAGATCAGGACTTCTTCACGATGGCTTTTTACCTGATTGTTGGTCCATAATTCCTTAAGTGACCTGCCATCCAACTCGGGATCCTTTCCACCGGCAAAATCTACCAAGGTCGGAACGATGTCGCAATACATGGCGAGGGCGTTGGTTTTCTTAGGCAGAATGCGTCCTTTCCATTGGGCTAGGCAAAGAGCTCTCGATCCATGCTCGTAGGGAGACCATTTTCCGCGTGGCATCGCAATGCCTTGCTCGCTCAAGAAGATCAGAATGGTATCCTTTTCCAGATCCATTTTCTTCATCAGTTCGCGGGTTTCCCTCACTTGTTGATCGAGCACCTCCACTTCGGCGGCATGTTTTGCCATCGCTTGCCGGGCAGCTGGCGTATCGACGTAGTGGGGACGCAGTTGAATCTTATCGCTAGGAAAATTCGATTCTTTTCCATGGTCCCACGGATGGTGGGCATGGGTGGCTCCGATAATTACGCAAAAGGAACTGCCCTTTTGCTTGGCTCGGGAAACGTATTCCTTCACTCCATCGAAGGAATGAACTTGGTTCGATCCATTCGCATTGGAAGCGAATCCGGGGATCACGTCGATACTTGCGCTCCCCAAGCCAAAGTGTTTCTTACCCGAAAGGCCAACTTTGTAACCGAGCGGGATCAGGTGATCGGCGATATTTTTTACCCCCGTTCGCTTCTCCTTTACGGCATTTGCAAGTACACCGTTGTTCTTGGGCAGTAGTCCGGTGTAAAGTTCGGCTCGCAAGGGACCGCACTGAGAAACGCTACAGTAGAAACGTGTCATCATGCAGGATTCCTCAGCTAGTTTGTCGATAGCGGGAGTTCGAGCTTCCTTCATCCCGGTGCATCCGAAGGCATCCCACCCGACGTCGTCTCCGATGATGATTATGAAGTTGGGACGTTTAATTTTTCCCTTTGCGGAAATGAAGAGCAGGAGCGACATCATGAGAAAAAGTCGCCAAAAGTTATGCAAGTTGTGAGTCATTGAATTTGATTTTTCGTTTGAAGGAATAGTTTTGAATTAGAGTATGTCGAATTTATTAATAGTCTTTCCATTAAGATAGTTGTCCTCTCAGGCAGGACTTGTTGTCTTTCAATTGTTTATTCCCGCTAGATTGAAAAACGTCGCATTACTTATAACTGGCCTTATGGATTTTATCTTTAAAAATTTATTTATTTTAAGTCATGAAATTTAACAAATTCATTTTCTTCGTCTTGGTCTCAGTTCTTATGTCCGTCACTGTGCTAGTTCAAAAGGGACGAGCTATAAACGTCACCGTTCCCGAAGAGCTCGAGGCCACTTTGTTTTCGCCAAACACCCTGACTCCTTGCGTAGCCTGCATCGGGGTTGCTCCTACTGGTGAAGTATTCGCTGGGGTCGATCAAATTGGTTCGCTTGGCAAGGGTGGGGGCAAGGGCAAGATCATCCGACTCATCGATGCCGATAACGATGGCATTTCCGAGGCGCATACCGTGTATGCTGTCATAGATAATCCGCGTGGCATCGTGCCGGTCGGGGACAAACTCTACGTGCTCCATACCAAATGGGGACAGGGTACCCAGTTCGACGGCATGTTTCTATCGGTTCTCGAAGACAAGGACGGTGATGGTGTCGCGGATGGCCCTCCCAAGCATTTGGTCAAGGAGATCAGTACCCGCAAATTCAATCAGGCCCGCGGGGTGGACCATACGACCAATGGAATCCGCATGGGAATAGATGGCTGGATCTACGTTGCCATCGGCGACTTTGGTTTCGTCGACGCGGAAGGCACCGACGGCACCAAGCTGACCATGTACGGTGGTGGCGTGATACGCGTGCGTCCCGACGGCACCGAGCTCGAGACCTATGCCAATGGATTGCGTAATATTTACGATGTCGCAATTGACCCTTTCATGAATGTATTCACCCGTGGAAACACTAATGATGGAGGGGGGTGGAACATGAGATTCATTCATGAAGTTCAAACTGGTGAATACGGGTATCCCAAGCTCTTTAAGCGTTACACCAGTGAGATCATCCCGGCACTCGTCGACGTTGGGGGCGGATCCGGAACAGGTGCCATGTTTTTCGATGAACCGGGTTGGCCGGAAAAATACAATGACGTTCCCATGATGTGCGACTGGGGACGCGGTCAATTGTTCATTCATCGCATCAAGCCGGATGGCCCGAGTTTTACTCAAGAACAGGAGAACTTCATCAAGTGCGGACGGATTACCGACGTAGACTGTGATGGTTCCGGTCGACTCTTCATAGGCAGTTGGAGTAATTCCGGATTCAAGGGAGGTACTGGTGGTTACGTTGCTCGCGTAGTTCCCAAAGGGTGGAAGTATCAGAAGTTTCCTGATCTGCAAAAGCGAAATGAGGTCGACTTGGCCAATTTGCTGACCACTCCCAGCGCTAAGACCCGCCTGCATGCCCAGCAAGAAATTTTGCGCCGTGGCGGCGCCGGCAAGGAAGTGCTGGCGGTTGCTATGGACAGGACACTAAATCCTAAGTCAAGGGTGGCTGCTATCTATACCTTAAAGCAATTGCTTGGAACCAAGTCGCACAAGGATCTTTTAACACTGGTCGACGATCCTGCCGTGGCCGAGCATGCCTTGCGCTCCATTGCAGACCGAAAGACCCAATTGGCCGGGATCCCACAAGCTCCTTTCACCAAGGCCCTCAAAAGCAACAATTCGCGCGTCCAGGTAGCCGCTGCGGTAGCTCTGGGACGCCTTGGCGATAAGTCGGCGGCTTCCCCTTTGCTGTCTGTTTCTAACCCGCCGACAGTTGACCCCTTGCCGGCATTCGCAAGAGCTCCCGAGCAAGATGCCGGTCCACAAGATATTCACCAAAGCCCGGTGATCGATGGTAACAAAGTACATTCTTTCGATATCGATATTTCCGGCTGGAAGGAGCTTTATCTAACAATCGGCGATGGAGGCAACGGCGACGGCAACGACCACGGTGGCTGGTTCGAGCCCACCTTGATTAAGAAGGATGGTAATGCTGTCAAATTGACTGACCTGAAGTGGTCCAAGGCTACCCAAGGTTGGGGTAAGACCGGTGTTGGCATCAGCCCGACCGGAGCCAAATTGAGACGAGCGGACAAGAAACAGATGGCCTTTGGTATTGGTTCTCACGCGGTCAGTGTAATCTCCTTCAAAAAGTTGCCCACAGACATGATGCGCTTTAAGTGCGAGGTTGGTTTGGCGGACACTCACGGCGGTGGAAGAGTCCGGTTTTACGTCAGCAACAAGGTAATCAAAAAATTCGCCGGCGGTGGCAAAAAGCAAATAGCCGAGGGACCCCACGCCACTCCCAACTCCGCTACTATACTCCCACATGTTTCACGCCAGGCACTGGTCGCTTTGGAGGCAAGTTCAGCTTGTGTTGATGCCATCGGCACCCCCAATCAGAGCGGTGCCCTCATGGCCCTGCGCTATATGCACACTCCGGATGCCGCGGATGCCTTGATCGGACGTCTTAAGGGGACCAAGGACTCCGATACCCAGCAACGAATTGTCAGAAGTCTCGTCCGATTGGTGAATATGGAGAAACCTTACAAGGGAGACACTTGGTGGAGTACTCGCCCTGATACGCGTGGTCCTTACTATTATCCGACCGCATGGGAAAAAACAGCAGCCATTTCAGCTGCTTTGCTGGAGGCAGCCAAAGGTGGAGACGCCGCTCTTCGTCACGTTATTTCGGAACTGGCCCAAAAAGATCGGGTTGCGATCCCCGGCTTGCCGAAGGCGGATGATCCAGTTGTCGCCCTGGTCGAGGAACCGACGGTCGATCTTGAAAAGATCAAGAACAAGAAAGGTCAGGTGGGCAAGATGAGTGTCGAGGACATCGCCATTGCGCTCACCAAGATCAAGGGCAACCCCAAGAAAGGGCCTAGCCTGTTTGCTTCACAGGGTTGTATTGCCTGTCATGCATTGACCAAAGCTGAAGTCCAGAAGGGACCTTACCTTGGCCAAATTGGTGGCATCATGAACGCCGAGAAGATCGCAATCAGCATCATTCGCCCGAATGCTGAGATTTCCCAAGGTTTTAAGACCGTCTCCATTACCACTAAGAAGGGGGGCGCCCATGTCGGTTTCGTGACCAAGCGACTTAGCGACCAGATCGAGATACGCGATATCGCCGGTCAGGTGACTAGGTTGAAACCCGCGGATGTTGCTTCCGAAACATTACTTCCAATCTCCATGATGCCTGCAGGCTTAGCCAACGGGATGTCGATCGAGGATTTCGCATCGCTCGTACATTTCCTTGCTGCCCAGAAACAGTGAGAGGCGGATCTTTTTCTAACACAGGCATCCCGTCACTCCCTTTGGGGGTATTTTGACTATATTGGGCTTTTATTGTCCAAAAGTCGGCTGATTGGGAGTAAGATTATATAACACTGTAAGAGAGGAAATCTTGGAGACGTTAACCTTTTATGAATCATCGCAAGAAACTTCACTTAAATTGGATACTCATCGGCAAATGAAGAAATCCTTTCTGATCATATGTTGCCTGGTTGGCGGGTTTTGCATGACCACCTATGCTACCATCACAAAGCCCAATTTTATTTTCATACTGATTGATGATCAGGGATATTACGATCTCGGATGCTACGGTGCTACCGAGGTGAAGACCCCCCGCATTGATGCCATGGCCAAGGAGGGCATCCGCTTCACCGACTATTATGCAGCAGCACCCATTTGCAGTCCCTCGCGGGCAGGCCTGCTGACTGGTTGCTATCCACGACGCGTGGGCAATGAAATTTGGGTGCACCGGGCGGATTCACCAACGGGGATTAACCCCGATGAATTGACCCTTCCCGAACTGCTCAAGGACAATGGCTACAAGACCGCCTGCATCGGAAAATGGCACCTCGGGTTTCACGAACCTTTTCTTCCCCGCAACCAAGGCTTTGACCACTATTTCGGTTTACTTCATAACCTGGACCCCGTCGAGACGGTCTTTTTCGAGGACAAGGGAGGCGTGCCCCTGATGCGCAACGGCAAGGTGGTGAAGCGACCGGCGGATGAGAACGAGTTGACCAAGGTCTACACCGACGAAGCCATCGAATTCATTCGAGCCAACAAGGAAGAACCTTTCTTCCTCTACCTGCCTCACACGATGCTTCACGTACCGCTCGGAGTCGGCGAAGAATTCAAGGGGAGTTCCGATTGGGGAGAATACGGGGATGCAATTCAGGAGCTCGATCACAATGTGGGACGAGTCCTTGATTCGCTTAAACGGTTGAAAATCGCAGAAAATACACTGGTCATTTATGCCTCCGACAACGGACGGGGCCCGGGTCGAAACTCGAACCAGAAGATTCGCGGAAGAAAGCTTTCCACTTACGAGGGTGGCATTCGCGTGCCAGCGATCGCGTGGGGCCCCGGACTTGGATTGCCTGCCGGAATTGAGGCAAGCGCGGTCACACGCGCCATGGACTGGTATCCCACCATCGCCACCTTTACGGGAATCAAGGTTCCGGAGGGGCGGGTGATCGATGGGCGCGACATAGCCCCGGTCCTGAAGGGAGAGACCAAGTTCGTCCCTCCCCCGGGCATGAAGAAATCATTGAATGCCGATGTTCCATTGAGGAGGACTTGGAATCCCAGCGGGGAATGGAAGGAGATCATTTCCCGGCACGAATACAATGACGCCTTTTTCTATCACGGGAGCCAAGGGGCCTTGGCAGCCGTCCGCTGGCGCAACTGGAAACTGTATTTGAATCCGAGTCTTCAGTTGTATGATTTGGCCAAAGATCCGGGGGAATCAAAATTCGCCCGTAACAAGGAAATCGTCCGCAAGTTGCGCGGCATGTCGATTTTGTTTCAGGAGGAAATGCTGGCCGATGCCCGCCCACCGGGAAGGGCGCCCCCTGCCCACGCGAAGGACGGAAAAACGCAAATACCCCAGTCCGCCTTGGATCGCTTGCATGCCCAGCTCGACCTGACCTATGCGAGGTACGGAGACCGGACCTTGGAAATGGACGTTTACCGACCGAAGGGAGCCTGGGGGGAACTCCCGGCGATCGTTTGCATCCATGGAGGGGGTTGGGCCAAGGGAAACCGCACGAGCCACGCGAAGATCGCCCAAGCCCTTGCCAATCGTGGTTACGTCGCGGCAACGATTTCCTACCGCTTGAGTGGCGAGGCTCCTTTCCCTGCTGCCATTCAAGATTGCAAAGCGGCGGTCAGGTTCCTGCGGGCCAATGCCAAAGAGTTTGGAATTGATTCAGATGAGATCGGGGCGATCGGGCTGTCTGCCGGCGGGCACTTGACCGCCCTGTTGGCCACCTCGCACGGGGTTGACGAGCTCGAGGGGAAAGGCGGTAACCCAGCCCACAGTAGCCGCATTCAAGCCGCCGTTCCGATGGGAGCTCAAACCGACTTTTTGTCCGAGCTTACCCGTGAGGTGTCGAAAGAGCGCCTGATCTGGAAACAGTTCATGGGTGGTTCCCAACAAGAACGCCCGGAGGCATATCGACTGGCTTCCCCATTCGAACACCTGGACAAAGACGACCCGCCTTGCTTGTTCATCACAGGAGAGACGGATGACGAGAGCACTCGGGCGACGAAATTCAGAAAGCGTATGAGTGACCTTGGAGTTTCTTCCCAGATTGAAGTGATCGAAGGTGCCCCGCACGGCTTTCTGAACAAGCAAGTTTGGTTCGACCAAATGATCGACGCGACAGTTGAATTTTTCGATCCCATTTTGAAACGGAATTAGCATCTCAATTTTCCCCTCTTGCAAAATTGTATAATTGTCGACAATATGATTGTTGACTTCTTAAAGTAACTACTCATCTGTCCGTCTATGCCTAGCACAAGACTACCGATCCTTTCCATGCGCCAACAAATATGCGATGCGTTGAGAGGGGAGATCATGGCGGGTGAGATTTCGTTCAATCAACCTGTGCGGGAGCAAAATCTAGCCAAACGATTTGGGGTTAGTCGGAATTCCGTGCGGGATGCCTTGCTCCAGCTTTCACAGGAGGGGGTTTTGATTTACAGTCCTAATTGCGGCGTTCGCGTGAGCTCTCCACCAACCCAGAAGGAATCCAAGTTATACGCAAAATTGCGAAGGGAGATAGAGATTCATAGCCTTGAGATTGCTTGGAGTTCGTGGACGAAAGAAGATGACGGCAATTTGAATCGCCTTCAGCGTATCTTGAGCGTGGCTTGTGAACAACAGGACTTGAAGGCCATTACCGAAACCGATCTTGCCATGCACCGCTATTGGGTCAGTAAGGCCTCCAAGGAACTTGAATCCGTATGGTTGGGAATCACGGTTAGAATGTTGATCGCCTATTCGCAATTGGATAACTATATGCAGTGTTGCCTTGAACATGCTGCAATTGTCGAGGCCATTGCTTGCCGGGATCTTTCAGCGGCCAAGAAGGCAGTCGAGCTCAACATCCGTTCCAAATGAAGAGATTTATTTGTTTGTTCGGGGTCTTTTCCCTTGGATTTTCCAAACTTTTTGGTGGAGAAGTTTCCGATGGAGAAAAGCTTTTCGCTCTGAAAGTGAAACCTCTCTTTGCTCAGAAATGCATGGCTTGTCATGGGGACGACCCAAAGAAGATCAAGGGCGATCTTGACTTACGCACGCGCGAATCGCTTCTCCTCGGTGGGGAAACCTACGAGGATGAAGTCCTGATTCCCGGGAAGGGTGAAGAAAGCTTTCTCTATATTCTCTCCACTCGGGTCGAGGAAGACATGGAGATGCCCCCCAAGGAAGCGGATAAGTTGACGGAAGAGCAGACTTGGTGGATTCGGGACTGGATTAACGAAGGAGCTCCCTGGCCAAGTGAAGAACGGGTTGCGATGATTCAAAAAAAGTATGCCGAAGGGGAACAGGTGGTCACCTCGAAGGCTCTGTCCGATGATTGGCAGAAACGTCGCTACGAAACCAAGAAACTTTGGGCGTACCGTCCTCTGAAAGTGGAAGAGGTTCCCGAGAACGAACACCCCGTCGACTGGTTTGTGAATCGCAAACTCAAGGAAGTCGGGCTTGATCCCGCTCCCGATTCGTCGCCTCTCGAACTGTATCGGCGTATGTCCTTTGGGTTGACGGGCTTGCCCCCCGATCCCGTTCAAGCGATCAAGTTTGAACGGGAGTTCGGCAAATCTCACGATGCGCTCATTGATCATGCCGAAGAGTTGATGGCTTCTGCTCATTATGGAGAACATTTCGCGAGGCATTGGCTGGATGTCGCCCGCTATGCCGACTCCGCCGGGTTTGCCAACGACTATGCCCGGCCCAACGCATGGCGCTACCGCGATTACGTCATACGCTCCTTTAACAACGACAAACCCTACGACCGTTTCGTGAAGGAACAGGTTGCAGGGGATGAGATGGACCCAACCAATTCCGAGAATCTCGTGGCCACCGGATTTTTGCGCATGGGCCCATGGGAACAAACGGGCATGAGCGTGTTCAAGGAAACCCGTCAAATGTGGCTCGACGACGTGACCGATTCGGTGGGGCAGACCTTCCTCGCCCATGCCATGCAATGCGCCAAGTGCCATGACCATAAATTTGATCCCGTGCCAACCCGTGACTATTACGGAATGATGGCTGTTTTTTCGACCACTCAGTTTGCCGAACGCAAGGCTTCTTTTCTATCCTCGGAGTCCAAGGAGGGCTTTGGCGCTTTCGCCAAACTGGTCCAATCCAAGGTTTCTTCCTATGAGAAACAGAAAAAGGAACTTCAGCAAAAGATCAACCAATTGAAAAAGGCTGAGACCGGTAATGCCAAAGTCGGGGACAACGGATTGGATCCCGGAGACGAAGCATCCCAATCGCGCATTTTCAAAAACCTGATCCGTCACCGCATCGAACTCGATCGCGTCGAGCCGGTTACGCATGCTGTTTTTACGGGGAAGACCGTTCCAATGAAAAACGTTCAGGGCCGATTGAAGATGCCCGAGGATCCCTGGGCCAAGGGCTACCTTGATCCGGACGTCATCTACGACGGAGGCAGCGTCTATTCGCAAGGTGATGGCGTGAAACCTGCAGCCCTCAGCGCCGCGGATTCGCTTGGAGGCATGAAAGCGCGTCCTTTTCCGGCAGGTCAGGGCAAGCGACGACTGGCCCTTGCCGAGTGGATTGTGAACGAGAAAAACCCCCTGGCCGCCCGGGTTATGGTCAATCGGATCTGGTCCTGGCATTTTGGGCGTGGGATTGCCGGTAACCCCAACAATTTCGGTGGTACCGGGGAGTTGCCCACTCATCCCGCCTTGCTCGATTACTTGGCGGACTGGTTCATGAAGAACGGATGGTCGGTCAAGAAGCTCAATCAATTGATTCTGTCCTCCGAGACTTACCGTAGAAGCAGTCGGCACCCCGACTCCGATTCCTTGGAGAAAAAAGATCCCAAAAGGCTCCTGTACGCGAGTTTTATTCCCCGTCGTTTGGTTGCGGAGGAGATTCGCGACGCGATGTTGTTGGCAAGCGGCGAGCTGAATTTCAAGGTTGGAGGAATCCCCGCCCGGCCCGACCTTAATCCGGAGGTAGCTTTTCAACCCCGGCAAATCATGGGGGGAACCGCATCCGTCTATGAGCCGGATCCTTTGCCAAGCCAAAGAAACCGGCGGACGATTTATGCCGAGAAAATACGCGGCTTGCGTGATCCCTTTCTGGAGGCATTCAACCAACCCGGTCCCGAAGCCTCCTGCGAACTCAGGCAAACTTCCACCGTTGCCCCTCAGGCCTTGACTTTGTTGAACGCGGAGGAAGTCCATGATCGCACCTTGGCCTTCGCCGCTCGGCTATTGAAGGAAAGGAAAAACGAACCGGACGTGATTCAACGGGCTTTCGCTCTTGCCCTCGGAAGATCCGCTTCCGCGGACGAATTGTCGGCTTGCCTCGAACGTTGGTCGCAAGCCACTCAGGCAGAGAAAAAAAAGACTCCGCAGCCCAAGGTTTATCATAAGAAGATCAAGCGAACCGTGATGGCCGAGAAGACCGGGGAACCCTACGATTTCTGGGAGATTTTACCGGTCTACGAAACTTACCAACCCGACCTTCAGGGCAGTGAGGTGGATGCCAGAACCCGTGGGCTTGCCCATGTTTGTCTGGTTATCTTCAACTTGAACGAGTTCTCCTACCTTGATTAGATGAAGCCCGAAGCATGAGTATCCACAAACCCAATTTGGTTGCCAACCTTACCCGCCGCGAAGCCCTTTATGGCTTGAGCGGGGGGCTTGGTTCGCTGGCTTTTGCCTCCATGCTTCAGGCCGAGGGGGCTCATTCCATTGGATCCCATCACCCGGCCAAAGCCAAGCGCTGCATTTTTCTGATGATGGAGGGAGGGCCATCCCATATCGACACTTTCGACCCCAAGCCCGAACTTGCCAAGCGCCATCTCCAGAAATTCAAGAGGAGCGGTGACAAGGAGAGCGCCATGTCCTCGGGTGAGCGCTACTTTGTCCAAAGCCCCTTCGATTTCATCAAGGCCGGAAAGTGCGGGGCGGATGTCTCGGCAGAATGGAAGCATCTCAAGGAAAGGGTGGACGACTTATGCTTCTACCGCGGTTGCCAAGTCGAGTCGGTCAACCACCCGACGGCCTGCTATCACGTCAACACCGGCAACCGCTTCGGGGGCGACCCCGCCGTCGGAGCTTGGGTAACCTATGGTTTGGGAACCCTAAACGACAACTTGCCTGGATTCGTGGTCCTTCCTCGCACAAGTTATCCGCAGGGGGGCGCATCCAATTGGTCCAATGGATACCTGCCTGCCGATCATCAGGGGACCCCCCTTCGTCCCGAGGGAAGTCCGATTCTCGATTTGCATGCCCCGGTCGGGATTACCCGCAAGGACCAAAGGAACAATTTGGATCTACTGGCCAAGCTCAACGGCAAGCATTTCAAGGCCCGACCAGATCAAGGAGAGCTGGATGCCCGCATGTCCTCCTATGAACTGGCTTACCGGATGCAAATGGAAGTCCCAGGCATACTTGACCTCAAAGGCGAAACCGAAAAGACCAAGGAGGCGTATGGCATTGGGGACTCCAAGACGGATTCCTTCGGACGCAAGTGTCTCTTGGCCCGCCGTCTGGTGGAGAAGGGGGTTCGCTTTGTTCAGGCCTATGCCGGAAACTGGGATAGCCATGACTACATCGAACGGGCACACGGCTCACTCATCCGTTCGGTCGACAAGCCCATTGCCGCTCTCTTGGGGGATCTCAAGGAACGCGGTTTGTTGGAGGATACCTTGGTGGTTTGGTGCGGCGAGTTCGGTCGTACCCCCGACAACGGCATCAGGGGCGGCGGCGCCAGTTATGGCCGGGACCACAACGCCAAGGCCATGACGATGTGGTTTGCCGGAGGCGGGTGCAAGGCCGGACACACCATCGGGGCGACCGATGAGATCGGAGCCGAGGCGGTTGAATGCGTCCACCATATTCGTGACGTTCACGTTACTTGGCTGAACCTGCTTGGTCTCGACGACAACAAATTGACCTACTACCACGCCGGCCGGCACAAGCAACTCAGCCAGTTCGGAGGCAAAGTCATCCAGGAACTGATCGCCTGAGTTTTACCATTTCATTTAATTGTCAGGAAAAAAGATGACCGGGAGTATTCTGCTATTAGCTCTTTCCAATTATCCGAATAAAGTCTGTTCAAATTTCCTGTCCTAGGTAGTACTTAATTGAATCAAATATATATTTTATGAAAAAAATACTGACGATCCTAGTTGCGGTTTATTGTATACCCGCTTTCGCCCAGAAGAAAATCGACGCGGTAAAGGAGGGCAGGTTGGCCTTTGAAACTTACGGGTGCATCGTCTGCCACGCCGTTGACAAAAAGGATGCCACCGTTCGTACCGGACCGAACCTGTACGGCCTCTTCCTAAACCAGCCACGGGAGCGCGAGGTGGCTCATCCGGAAACCGGAGAGAAGCGCAAGATCAAGGCAGACAAAAACTATTACACGACTTCCGTGCGCACTTCCTGGGACGCGCTCGCCGTTGCCGAGGGGGGTGCAACCAAAGGTCAACCATTCCCCAAGATCATGCCGATGTATTCGCGTGAGGTGATTCCCGATCCGGCTATCGAACATATCTGGCACTACCTCCGGACGCTCGCCGATGAAGGACAGGCCGGACCTGCCAAGGTCGAGTTGAAGGAAGCCAAGAAGACCGTGCCACGCACCTTGGTCGCCATTCCCAACGAAGTGCTCGTGACTAATCGAATACGTGTCTTCCGCGCCCCGTTGCGCGGATCCAGCGCCCGGGCCCTGCATGTTGGCCAACCCAATGGGTTCAATTACACCTTTGATGGGCGCGTGCTGGGCGTGCGTAACATATGGAGTGGTGGATTTCTGAACCTCTCCGAGGAACGCAAGGGCAGAGCCCGTCCCGGTTCCAAGCGAGGCCAGGGTCATAAGGTGTTCGTGCAAGGCGGTGGCATCCTGCAGCCCTTGTTGCCTTCCGGTGAACCGGTCGACTTCGAGTTCAAGGAGCCTGACGTTTTGGATCACAAGGCGATCGAGCGCTGGCTCTGGGAAGATCGTGATTTCCCGGAACTGTTGGCATCCATGGATGCCGAGTTCAAGGGCCATCGTCTCGACCTGAAAACCGGCGATCCCGTATTTTCCTTTCGGGTGGGTCGTAATGCGATCCAGCAGGGCGTGCAGCTGACCGACGACGGACGAATCGTGATCACGCTCTTGGGCGGGCTGAAGGGTGCCCAGAAATTCAAGGTGTCGACGGATGGGTTGACCGACGCCAAAGTGCAAGGCGGTACCCTGAAAGACGGAGTCTGGACGGTTGGGCCAATCAAGTCGGATGCTGTTTTCTCCGCCCGCTTGGCAGGCGGTATCGTGGCCCGCCTCAAATCTGGAGCCGTCGAGGACTGGAGCGAACAACCGCTGGTCGTCAACACTGACCAACTGGGACGCAAGCCAATGGAGGTTCCCGCCGGTTACCGGTCCGAGAACTGGGAACCGCCCAAGGATATTTATGGGCGCAAGCAATTGTTCGAGGCGACCGGGATTGCCGTGGCCAAGGATGGCACGATCGTGCTGGCCACGCGTACCGCTGGTATTTGGCGCATTCGAAAGGGGAAGTGGTCGCTTTTCGCCGAGGGAACTTTTGAATGCCTGGGCGTCTGGATCGAGGACGACAAGGGAGACCGCTTCGTCGTTATGCAGAAACCGGAACTGACGCGTATTACGGATACCAATGGCGACGGAAGGGCCGACGAGTTTGAAACCGTATGCGACGACTACGGGTTTCACGGCAATTACCACGAATTTGCCCATGGCCCGGTCCGGGACAGCAAGGGAAACTATTATTTTACGCTCAACCTCTCGCACGGTGGCAGCGTGCGCACCTCCTGGCGTGCCGGTGGACCCTACATGGGTTCGATGGGCGGCTATCGCGGATGGGCTTGTCGGGTCACTCCGGAAGGCAAATTCGAGCCGTTTGCCAACGGGTTGCGCAGCCCTGCCGGTTTGGGGACGGATCCCGATGGTCGCATCTGGTACTCCGAAAACCAGGGTGAGTACGTAGGGTCGTCCAAAGTCGTACCCTTGGAACAGGACAAGTTCTATGGGCACCTGTCGGGCCTCGTTACCCTTCCCGGAAAGAAAAACCCGGACTCTCCCGAACTGAAATTCGATCTTTGGAAAGGAAAGATTCGCAAAGGAGCGGTCTGGCTCCCGCATGGCAAGATAGCGAATGCTCCCGGTCATCCGGTTTGGGACACCACCGGCGGCAAGTTCGGAGTGTTCGAGGGCCAAATGTTCATGGGCGACCAGACCATGTCCAACCTGTTCCGGGTAGTGCCCGAACGCGTCAAGGGGATCGACCAGGGAAGCGTAACTCCCTTTGCCCGCTTTTTCGCATCCGGCGTCATGCGTCCGGTCTTTTTGCAGGACGGCAGTATCTTGATCGGGCAAACTGGTCGGGGTTGGGGTGCCTGGGGTGGCCAGCAGGGCAGTCTGCAGCGCATCATTTATGATGGCAAAACGGTGGCCGCCGACATTCATCATGTGAGTGCGGACAAAAAAGGATTTCGCTTGTATTTTACCCACCTGATGAGCGGGGGAACGAGTGATGAAGAGTTGAAGAACAAGTTCAAGGTACAATCCTGGTTCTATACCAACACGGGCCGCTACGGATCGCCCGAGCACAACCGTCGCGACGACCCTGTCGAGCGGGTCGAACTCCGTCCGAAAGACAAGTCCGCCCTGGTGGTGCTCAAGGATTTCGGAGAGGGCGATAGTTGGCTGGATCGTATTTACCACATCCGCTTCGAAAATATCGGCGGGCTATTTGGGGATGCGCCGACAAAGAATGAACTGAGAACTTACTTCACCCTTCGTGTTATTCCTTAGTCTCTTCTGGCTGACACTAATTCTCATAACAGCCATGTTGGTGGTGAAGGAAACAACGCTCCGCCGAAATCTATTAGATATCCATTTTCAACCCTCTACGAAATTTTGGGATCAAAAACTATGACGGAAGATAAAACCAAGCCTTCCCAGCTTGGTTTCATCCATTCATCACTACCGAAACGCCTGCGGGTGTTTGTTCTCGCTGCAATCTTTTTGGTGTTGGCTACGACGGGGCTCTGTATGCTGGTCGCCATAAAGACATTCATTTTTTCTTCCGACTTGTTCAGTCTTTGGTATTCTATCTTGGCTGGGCCATTCTCAGCGCTTTGGATCCTACCTGAGGAACCAAATTGGGTCACTATCGGCTTGGTCAATCTACTGGCGTTGTTCGCGCACCCGATTTGGCCTAACCGAATTACCATGACGCTTACCTTTCTCGCCTTCGCCTCTTGGCTATTCTGGGGAATGGCGGTCGCTTTCATTGAAGTCTAGCCACTATTCTGACAACGAAATCGACTTCATCGTCCGTAACCAGCCGAAAAGTTATTTCAAAGGTTCAATTAAATCAATTTATGGTCACGAGAAAATGAAATGCACCTGAAGACCCCAAAGGCTTTATCCTATGTAGCCCTAAGTTTACTTTGGACGAGTTCCTTTCAGGCCAAGCCCGATCTGGTCGGTCCCGAAAAGCAGGAGCGGCGTTTCTCTGCAGGACAGGTGTTCGACTACAAGCAACCGATCCTCTTCGAGAGTGATTTCGGCGGGCAGGGTTTGGACAAGTGGAACCTGTCGGAGGATAATCGCTATCGCTTGGCCAAGACGGATCCCAATCGGCTGAGAATCACGGATGCTCCGGGAATGGCGGGCGGGGCAAAGGTTGTTCGATTCTTCGTGCCACGTGACCCCAACTCCTTCCGGGCTGAGATTTCCTTGCCCAGTGAGAAGGGATTCAATGAGCGATGGTACGGCATACTGACCTATGTGCCAGAAGACTGGAAGATCGATCCCAACAAGGGGGCGGATATTCTCATCCAATGGCATGCGATACCGGGTAACTGGCGGTCAACGCATCCCAATTTAACTATTTGCATTCAGAACTCGAACTGGCAGGTACGCCGGAACTTTGGTTCACCCCAGAAGAATCCGGAAAGAAAGCTTCACGATCTCGAGAAACCCTTGCAACCTGGAGCGTGGGTGTCCTGGGTCATCCATGCCAAATGGTCGCCCGGGAAGAATGGCCTGGTGCGTATCTGGAAGGATGAGGATCTCGTCCTGGATCAAAAGGGTCCCAATGTCTACGGCACGATCGGCAAGGAATATACACCTTACCTGAAGACCGGCATTTACCATCCTGAATGGCACCTCAATTCGGATGCCCGAAAGAAACGCTACGCGGCGGAGATTCCCGGCGTCACGAAAAAAGAGGCCTACGTTGCCAAGGTAGTCGTCGGAAGCAAGCATGCAACCTACGAGATGATGGCGTCATGTCTTGATTTTCAAAAGGAAGATAGCGGTGAACCATCTACTGTGGGCGACGGGCCAAAGGCCGTGCCCGGGAAGTAGCGTTATGCCCTACTCAGGGGGGAGGAATATGAAAAGTTGGAAAAACGCATTGTTGGTCGTGAGTGGTCTGGTTCCCCTTCTGGGGCTTTTGAGCAGACCTCCCGACACGATGCTACTCATTTACTCGGTATTTGTGGTTGGCTTTCTATTCCGCGGAAAATTGACCGCCTTTTTGGAACGACTGCCTGGCCACGCTTCCCTGCATCTATTCATTCTCTTTTTACTCTCAGGCTCCCTCACGGAGGTTTTGGCTTGGATTAGCAACTACCTCAAAGAGGCGCCGGAACCTGCTCTGTTCCATCCTCAACTCATTCCGGACTTGATTTTGGGGATGGGATTCTATGGCGGTTGGGCGATTGCCTGGTTGCTTGCGATGCACTGGTTTAGGTTTACACTCTTTGAAGCGTTTGTCGTCACGGGGTTCCAAGGAATATTTTTTGAACAGTTGGGTGCCGTCTTTGTGGAGATGCTCAGTGTATTCGCGAGCAATCCACTGCTGTCGATATTACTGGGAGCCTATGTGTTCTTGGTGCATGGATCCGTGACGGGACTGGCATTTGCCCCCTTGATTCGTCGTTTTGACGTACCGCATAGGTCTCGGCACTGGGTTCGATTCCCCGTGATCATCGCACTGATGGTGTCCCTTGCTTTTATAGGAACCTGGTTGATTGCTACGTGTGCCTTCTTATTTGGTGGACTGCCGGCCAAGCGTTCAATTGTCGAACATCCGTTTTGGTAAGAAGCCGCAACCGAACTTACAAATCCATGCAGACAGACACTCGTCAATCGCACTATTGTTGCCTAACCTTCAATCAAATCAATTTTTAGTCACAAGAAAATCAAATGCACACGTCGACCCCAAAGGTTTTATGCTTTGCAGTACTAAGCTTGCTTGCTGCCAGTTCATTGGTGGCCAAGCCCGATCCCTCTGATTCCGCTCCCTGGACCTTCGTCAGCATACCCGACTTTCTAAACTTCGACATCGAGTACCCCCAGAAGGGATGGGAGGACGCCCTCGGGTTTATTGTGGGTTCCATGAAGAAGGAAGACCCGGCTTTC
>CAWVZQ010000003.1:0-39514 GCA_963934405.1 uncultured Opitutales bacterium
TTGGCTTGGTTGCCCAAGGGAGTGGATAACTCCGGAGGTGGGCAGGTTTGGGTTACAAGTGACCGTTGGGGGCCCTTCGACAAGGAATTACTGCATATGTCATATGGTCGCAGCGCCCTGTATTTGGTTCTAAAGGAGGACAAGGCCGGTCAAATGCAGGGAGGCGTGGTGAAGTTCCCCCTTCGCTTTACCTCCAGTTGTATGAGAGGTCGCTTTAATCCACATGATGGGCAGTTGTACATCTCAGGGCTAAAGGGTTGGCAGACAAATGCCGGCAAGCAAGGGGGGCTCGATCGCGTTCGCTTCACGGGCAAAATGGTGGCCATGCCGAAAGGGCTTAGAATAAAAAGTAACGGTATCGAGATAGACTTCACGGCAAAGCTAGACAAAGAATTGGCCGAGGATCGAACAAGTTACTCGATCCGTTCGTCAAATATCCGATGGACTCATGGCTATGGCTCTGGCGACCAAGACAAAAAGACATATGAGGTGAAGGCAGCCAAATTATTAGGAGACGGTAAAACTGTTTTTCTCGAAGTCCCGACCATCGGTCCTGCACACCAAATGGAAATCGACATAGATATCGAGACCGTGGATGGAGACGAGATCGTTACCAAGATTTGGAACACCGTACATGTTGTAAATTAACTCGGCTCAAGAAAACGATTTGTTTTCTTTTTGTGACAGCAACTTTGAATTTCACGTGAAGTCAGCGAAGTGTCGGGGATTTACTTTTCTGGCCTACAACGTTTCCAAAATGAAAACCATCCTCACTCTCTTCATCCTTACCTTAGTCGGGTCCTGCTTGACCGCGAGAACACCTAAACAAACCTTCGATCAATGGGACAAGGATAAGAACGGTAAACTGTCGATTGAGGAATTACCTCTAGACGCCCGACCGAACTTTAAGCGAGTCGACCGCAACCAGGACGGAAGCATTTCACCTGACGAGCACGAAGCCTTCGTCAAACGCTCGCGAGACCCAAGGCAACCGCGACCACTGCCTGAGGGTGTTCAAGCTTTCCGCAACCTGTCCTACGCGGGTACCGATAACCCACGGCAGACCCTCGATCTCTTTCTTCCAAAAGATCGAAAGAAAGACGAGAGCTTGCCCATGATCGTCTATGTCCACGGTGGAGGTTGGAAAAACGGTAGCAAGGAGAGTGTGATCGGCAAATTGGCACCGTATTTGAACACAGGCTTTTTTGCGGCCGCTGCGATAAATTACCGTTTGAGTGGGGAATCGATCTGGCCCAGTCAGATTCATGACTGCAAAGCGGCTATCCGTTGGCTAAAGGGAAACGCTAAGGAATATGGTTTTGATCCCGACGGTTTAGCCGTTTGGGGTAATTCCGCGGGCGGTCATCTTGTGGCCATGATGGGCGTTAGCGGAGATGTGAAAAGCCTCGAGGGCAAACTCGGCAAACATCTCGTCGAGGACAGTCGCGTTAACTGCGTGGTCGACTTTTGTGGTCCCACGCATCTCCTCTCGATGGGGAAGTTCCCAAGCAAAATCGATCATAACTCGCCTAATTCCCCGGAAAGCCAACTTATTGGCGGTGCCATTCAGGAAAACAAAAAGTTGGCCGATAACGCCTCCCCCATCACCTATGTAACCAGAGACGACGCCCCAATCCTAATCGTACACGGAACCGATGATCCGTTGGTACCTTTCAATCAAGCTAAAATCTTCCATGCGGCGTTACGGAAAGCCGGCGTAAAAAGCGACTTCCTTGAGATGGAAGGGATGGGCCACGGGTTAGGAGGCGGCGAAGTTGACAGCCGAGTTCGAAAGTTCTTGGAAAGCCAACTGCTGGGGAAAAAGTAAGTCGGGCCGTTATTCCATGCCTTCGCGAAAAGAAAGCGAGCCATCCCGCAGAACACGATAGTAGCAACCCGATCTAGCGCTGCCGTCTGCCCCCGAGGTATGACAAGCACCCGCTCCTTTGGGTCGGACTCGGTATAGGAGTGAGTTTTGCTCGCAGTTAACGCAGACTTCCACGATTTCCAGGAAGTCTCCCGAGGTCTTGCCCTTGATCCATAGTTCGTTGCGGCTGGTGCTCCAGAAGGTGGCCATTCCTTGGTCGAGAGTTGTCTCAAGGGCTAGTTCATTTGCATAACCAACAATCAAAACCTCTCCCGTATCCGCGTTCTGGGCGACGGCAGGCACGAGACCTTCGTCATACTCGGCAACCTTCTTGAGTTTTGTGAAGTCGAGGGCCAACTGGTTGCCCTCTTCTAGTTTGTGGTGATTCATAATCGCTTTTATACGGGATGACAGGTTGCGTGGAGAAGGGCTAGAAGCAAGACACTTCTACGGAAATCGGTTGGACAACGCCGATAACCAAGTTCATTCATTTGTTGTATGACGCAAAATCAGGACAAGGAGCAGAATTTGGTAATTCTGTTCGATGGGGTCTGTAACCTATGCAACGATGCCGTTCGCTTCTTTATAAAACACGATCGCAGGCAGCGGCTGCGTTTTGCTTCCCTGCAATCAAAATCTGGTCGGTGTATCCTCGAGAAGCACGGGTTGCCCGCTGACCATCTCTCCAGCATTGTCTTCGTTGAAGGTGAAAACTCCCATCTCAATTCATCCGCTTTCCTGAGAGCTTGTAGGCACTTGAGATTCCCTTGGTATGCGGCGACAGTGTTTCTGCTTATACCGCGACCAATTCGCGACCTAATCTACAAATGGATAGCCCGCAATCGATACCGTTGGTTCGGCAAGAGGGACTCATGTTCCCTGCCCAACTCCGCTGATGCCGATCGTTTTCTTTGACCTTCCATCAATTATATCCCATAATTGTTGGTACTGTTTTTTAAAAACAACCAGTCCAATCCCACATGAAAAACTTCCCTCTCCTTCTCGGTCTTGTAGCCCCCTTCTTTTTTTCCGGCTGCGGCGGCGAATCCTCCGCTCCAGTCAATGATGCCAACAGTTCATCTGCTGTCGAAACTTCTACGACCAATGTTGCCGCCAAGCCCAAGCTTCCACCCCTTGTGCCAACTATCGAACTGGTAGGTGCGGAAGCGCAACCTTTCGCGTATCTGAAGACCATCGCGTTGCCAAAACTCTTGCAGAAGGCCGTTGCGGTTGCACAAGCGGTGAAGCCGGATACGCGGAACGCCATGCTCCCGGCATTGGCCGGTATGGCCTTGGGTGACTTGAGTCTCGCCTCCATCGATGCGAATGCATCCATGACCTTATTTGTTTTCGATGAGCTCGGGGGCGACGACCCCACATTCGTTCTTGCCGTCAAATTGAGCGAGGACAGCCCCGTACGCAAGCAGGCCGAGAACTTCAAGCTTGCGATGGTCGACCACGGCGGTTGGACCCTCGCCACCATGACTCCTGAACTACTCTCACAGGTGAAGGATTGGTCTCCCCTGCTCTCTTTTGCGGAACAGGCCCCTGAAGGCGATCTGGAGGCAGGAATCCGTTTTGCTCCGGTTTGGGCGGAAATGCCTAAGATCAAAGCTTCGGCGGAGGGTGGACTTGCCGCATCCCCGTTCGAAGACGACACCAAGGCAAGTCTTGGGAAATTGATCGGCATTTCCCTCGACGAGGTCGCCACTCTCGATTCCGCGAAAATCAACCTACTCCTCTCGACCGAGGAAATCCTCGCTCGCTCCACCTTGGCGGCCAAAGATGGTTCGGTCTTGTCGGCGCTCTTTTCCTCCAAAGGCGACGGTGGTGAAGTGACGGTGGCGAAATACGTCGAGTCCGGCGGCATGATCGATGTCGTCATGAACTTCGACATGGTTAGCTACATTGAATACATGGAGTATATTTTCGGCAAGGTTACGCCAATCTTCCAAGGTGAGTTCAAGGAATTGCTCGAACGGTACGAGGCTCTCGCCGCCGACTTGCCCAAGCTCTACGGTGGACAAATGGCGATTCGGTACGATGTTTCAGCGGAACCAAACGCCATGAACATTGTTCAAGTTGGTTCCACTAAGGCGTCTTCCGAGGAAATTGGTAAAATGTTCACCGATTACATGAAGCTAACCCAAGACATGTTCGAGAAAATCGATTTCTTAAAAAGCACGGGCCTGAAGTATGAATTCAACGTTGAGCAAGGGGAACCGGTCGAAGGTGTTCCGACGCACCGTTTTTCGATGAAGATGGACGTCGAAGAAGCCGACCCCTCGCTTTTCCCCACGGGGTTACCCTACTCGAACATGACCTACTTGTATGCTGTCACGAACGGTCATTACGTCGTCGCCATGGACAAAGAGCAGCTGGGTGGGCTACTCCGAAGCTTGAAGGCGGGGAAGCCCGTGGAAAACAGTCTCGCCGAAAATCTCACACTCGAACCCGGACAAATGGCCCGCTGGAGGATGGACGTCGGCAAATACGCCCAACTTATCATCGGTAGCATGGGTGTACTGGATGAGGAATCCACGAAACGGATTGTGGAAGGCTTCACGAAACTAGATTTGGCTCCTGTAACGGGTTCGATCAGCGTCGGCGAAGGACGCTTCTCCACTGATGTGAAGGTTCCCCTGAAGACTATCAAGGCGGGCGTCGACTACTTCGAGAGCGAAAAGGCAGCTTTGGGGGTTCCGGAACCGATTCCCGAACAACCCACCCTCCCCGTTCCCGAAGACGAGGAGGAAACTGTGCCGAAAAACTAACTCTCGCTGCAGAGTTTCTCGAAGTATCCCGCCACCACTTGCCTCATGTGGGGCATTGCGGTTTGAGCGGTTTCGTTCACCTCTTCGTGCGAGAGGGGTTGGCCAGAGATGCCAGCGGCCAGATTGCTGATACAGGAAAGCGCGGCCACGCGAAGACCAGCTGCGTTGGCAACCATGGCCTCGGGGACGGTGGACATGCCGACGGCATCGGCGTCTAGCTTGCCAAAAGCGCGAATCTCGGCGGGAGTCTCGAAAGCGGGGCCAGAGAGAGCGAGGTAGACGCCTTGTTGTAGGGTTGAGTCTGCTTCCTCGCCGGTGGCGAGGAGTTTTTTGCGAAGGGAGGGGTCATAGACCTCGGTCTGGTCGGGGAAACGAGGACCGAGAAATGGGTCGTGAGAACCTATAAGAGGATTGCCCGGCATCAGGTTAATGTGATCGGTCACGACCATTAGATCGCCGGGGGCAAAGGCTTCATTGATGCCGCCGGCGGCATTGGTTAGAAGCAGTGTTTTAACGCCAAGGCTTTTGGCGATACGGACAGGAGCCACGACAGGTTCCCATCCCTCACCTTCATAGAAGTGGCGACGGCCTTGAAAAATAAGGATTTCCGTTCCCTCGACTTCGGCGAGCAGCAACTGTCCCGCATGACCTTCTACAGTGGAAGCTCCCAAGCTGGGAATTTCGCCGTAAGGTATGGTTCCAAGAACAGAAAAGGATTCGCCGACTTCACCCCATCCCGAACCGCAAATTATGGCATGTTGAGGTTTGGCTCCCGGCCAACGGGAAGCAAACACTGCATAGGGGTACTCGAGACTCATTATTTGGCGATTAATCGCCCAAGGCGTAAGCGAGTTCAGTTTTACCGCGACGAATGACGAGTTGGTTGGCTCCGTCCTCACGTTCCGTGGGTTCGGTATGTCCCACGACTTTCCCTTCAATGCCGAAGCCATTGGCGACGGCGATAACATCGTCGGCTGCCTTTGGTTCACAGAAAACCTCGAAACGGTGACCGAGGTTGTAGACGCGATGCATTTCGCGATCGGTGGTGCCGGAAGCCCGTTGAATTTCGCGGAAGAGAGATGGTATCGGAAAGAGGTTGTCCTTGACGTGCTTGACACCGGAGCCGAAGCGTAGGCACTTTGTCTGGCCACCTCCCGAGCAATGGACGAGACCGGAAATGGCGGGTCGCATCTCGGCAAGTAAGACCTTGACCACGGGCAAGTAGGTTCGCGTAGGGCTGAAGAGAGCTTGCCCCACCGTAAGAGATGAATCGGGAAGAGGATCATTCATACGGTACGGGCCACAGTAAGCGAGATCAGTTGGGGTATGGGCGTCCACAGTCTCGGGATATGTCTCTCGATAGTGAGAAGAGAGCATTTCGTGCCGAGCGCTAGTCAATCCATTGCTTCCTATGCCACTGTTATCAACATTCTCGTAAGTGGATTGCCCGGTTGAGGACAATCCTACAATGGCTAAGCCCGGATGGATGTTTGCGTTATCCAATACCTGAGACCTAGGCATAACAGCTACAGCACAGGAATCGACGGCAACGGTTCCGGTAAGATCTCCGACGTCTGCAGTCTCGCCCCCCCCGCTGATGATTTCCACGCCCAGTGACCGCAGAATGGCCAAAAACTCTTCGGTCCCCTCAATCAGAGCGGCGAGAGCGTCCCCCGGGAAATTGCGGGCGTTACGATTAACTGTACTGGAAATAACAATGTTATCCGTGACGCCTATGCAGGCGAGGTCGTCGATATTCATGACGATGCTGTCTTGGGCAATGCCTCGAAAGACACCGGGATCACCTGTTTCACGATAGTGGAGGTATCCAAGAATGGATTTTGTGCCGGCGCCGTCCGAATGTATGACGCAGCAAGAATCGGGATTTCCTGTTAGCGAATCTTCGGTAACCTTGCAAAATGCTCCCGGGAAGAGACCGTGATCCAATTTGTCCACCACTGCATGAACCTCGGCCTTCGACGAGGAAACACCGCGTTGAGAATATCGATCTTCAGCAGGTGACTGTGACATATCCGTAGATTTTGTCTTTTTGAAGGGGGAGTGAAAGGATAAACATTATAGTTTGCCAAGGGCTTTGCAGAATTCAGCGAAAGCCTTGGCTTGTTCACGAATTCGCTTTCCATAATCACTTGCCTCTAATCCACCCGATTGCTCCATGACCGATCCAACCGCAGGGATAAAAACGCGGCGAGGAAAGTTTAGGGCGTTGCGATAGCCAAATACTTGTTGCAAGTGCTCGACGGGACGAAGGCCACCGAACTGTCCAGCTGAAATTCCAATGTAACTGACGGGACGATCTTCAAAGCTTTCGGGAAAAGGTAGCATATCTATGAAGAGCTTAAGTGCTCCGGACATACTTCCATTGTATTCGGGGGTAACTACAAAAAGACCGGACGATGCAAGAATCTGCTCCGTAAACTCGACGACGCGAGGAGGTTTTTCGACATATGCGTTCGGCGAAAAAGTTTCGGGTGGTAGATCGGCAATGTCCAGAACACGGTTATTGATACCAAGTTCGTCATAGACTTTGGCGACAAAGGCGGCGACTTGAGCAGAAACACTTCCGGTGCGATTGGTCCCAATAATAATAGTGATCATGACGAACAGTCTTCAATGAGGCTTAGAAGCTCGTGGTGTTCTTTAGCAATTGGAACTTCTGGATAGTCCGCGGCAAGAGAGTGAGGAGGACGAAAGAAAATGCAGTGCTCGGCGGTCTTAAGCATACCGAGGTCGTTGTAGCTGTCGCCGCCGGCAATAACTTCGAAGTTAAGCTTTTGTAGATATTGTACGGTCTTCCTCTTGTGGTCGGCGATCCGAAGGCAGTAATCGGAGATGGTTCCGTCTTCATCGACTTTGAGTTCATGGCAAAAAAGAGTGGGATATCCAAGCTGTTTCATGAGAGGGTTAGCAAATTCACGAAAAGTGTCCGAGAGAATGACAAGCTCGTGGGTCGAGCGAAGTTTGTCTAGAAATTCGAGTGCACCCTGCAAAGGGCTTAAAGTCTCAATCACCTCTTGAATCTGGTTCAGAGTGAAACCATGCTCGGCCAGAATATCTAACCGGTAACGCATAAGTACGTCGTAATCCGGTTCGTCTCGAGTGGTACGCTTAAGAGCTTCTACCCCTACTTTTTCGGCAAATGCTATCCAGATTTCGGGAACAAGCACTCCTTCGAGGTCAAGACATACAACCTGCATGACCTATAATTGTTCAGGGAAGCGAAGTTTCACCCATGAGGTATCGGTCACATTCTCTTGCCGCTGCACGTCCCTCGTTGATGGCCCAAACTACAAGTGATTGTCCACGACGCATATCACCTGCGGCAAATACACCTTCCACGCTCGTTTCAAATTTACCATAATCCGCCCGCACATTGGAGCGATTGTCGCGCTCAAGATCGAGTTCCTCGGCAATGGAGTCTTCGGGACCCAGAAAACCCATAGCAAGAAAGGCGAGCTGGGCAGGGATTTCACGTTCACTGCCCTGAACTTCCTGAGGAGAAAAGCGACCGTTTTCTTCCTTCCATTGAATATCGCAGATCAGGATTCCGCGGAGAGCACCATCGTCATCGCCAAGAAACTTTTTGGTAGAAACAAGATATTGCCTAGGATCCTGACCGAAAACTGCCTTCGCTTCTTCTTGGCCATAGTCGAGAGCGTACACTTTAGGCCATTCGGGCCATGGGTTTCCTGCATCACGTTCGACTGGTGGCTTGGGCATGATTTCCAACTGCGAGATGCTGTTGCAACCGTGACGCATGGAGGTTCCCACGCAGTCGGTCCCAGTATCACCGCCGCCAATGACAACGACGTCCTTGCCTTTGGCTGCGTTCTCAAAAGAAGTTGCGTCCTTCGCCTCTAGGAGACCTTGCGTATTGCGTGTAAGAAACTGCATCGCAAAGTGGACGCCATCTAGATTCCGACCTTCGACGGCAAGATCGCGAGGCTTGGTTGCGCCACAGCACAGCACGACGGCGTCAAATTCATCTGTAAGTTGCTTGGCAGGAAGATTCTTACCGATTTCTATGGAGGTCTTGAAGTCAATGCCTTCTGCAGTCATGAGATTCACTCGTCGCTGAACGATAGATTTTTCGAGCTTCATGTTTGGAATGCCGTACATCAAGAGTCCGCCAATTCGGTCGTCACGTTCGAAGACGGTGACCGCGTGCCCAGCCTTATTGAGTTGCTCGGCGGCAGCCAAACCAGCGGGACCGGATCCGACAACCGCTACTTTTTTTGTAGTTCGAGTTTTGGGTGGACAGGGAGTTAGCCAGCCTTCCTCGAAGCCTTTATCGATGATGGCGCACTCGATGCTCTTGATGGCAACGGGAGGTTCGATCACACCCAGTACGCAGGATCCTTCACAAGGAGCAGGACAGACTCGCCCCGTGAATTCTGGAAAATTGTTCGTTTTGTGAAGACGGTCAAGGGCCTCTCGCCATTTGCCCTTGTAAACGAGATCGTTCCACTCGGGGATTAGATTGTTTATGGGACATCCACTGGCCATATTGCTGAGCATTATACCCGTGTGGCAATAAGGCGTTCCGCAGTCCATGCAGCGAGCCCCTTGAGTAACTACCTTATCTTCCTCGAAAGGTTCGTGGATTTCGGCCCAGTCCTTGATGCGTTCGAGAGGAGGCCGGTCGGGTATCGGTCGGCGTTCGTATTCTATGAATCCAGTGGCTTTACCCATGAAATGAAAAAACTTAAGTTAAATGAACGGAGTTCGGGGCCTCGAATTAGTGCCCGGCAGCGACGTTTTCCTCGAACGCGGCTTGCACAGCATCGTCGCCTTCGAGCCCGCGGTCCTCTGCCCGCTTCATGGCGTTAAGGACACGTTCAAAGTCTTCCGGCAAGACCTTGAGAAACTTGTCGAGGAAGGAATTCCAATCGGAGAGGATTGCTTGGCCGTGTACGGAGGCCGTGTAGTCGACATGATTTTCGATGCGGGCACGAACGGCAGCGATTTCATCATCCTCGCATTCCATCAGCGGATAAACTTTCACCATCTCATGGTTCAGCCGCTTATTTACGAAATCACCTTCCGTATCGAGAATGTATGCAACTCCGCCAGACATTCCTGCGCCAAAGTTACGACCAGTCCGCCCGAGGCAGATTACTCGACCACCTGTCATGTATTCACAACCGTGGTCGCCAAGACCTTCGACGACTGCATCTACACCCGAGTTACGGACACAGAATCTTTCGCCGGCCACTCCGGCAATGTACGCTTCGCCGCCGGTGGCTCCATAAAAGCAAACATTCCCGGTAATGATATTTTCCTTTGCGATGAATGTAGAGTCTGCCGTGGGTCTGACGATCACTTTGGCTCCGGAAAGCCCCTTGCCACAGTAATCGTTAGTGTCGCCCGAAACGGTAAATGTCATACCATTTGGACAAAAGGCGGCAAGGCTTTGCCCCGCTGATCCTGTGAGATTGATTTTTATGGTGTCATCGGGCAACCCGTCGTCGCCATAACGGCGAGAAACTTCCGCACCGGTAAGAGTTCCGACAACGCGATCTGTATTCAGGACGGGTAGATCGATTTCAACCGGAGTTCCATCTTCTAGAGCAGGGCTTGAACGTTTGAGAATTTCTCGATTGTCGAGTGCCATCTCCAACTGATGGTCCTGCTTGATTTGGCAATAAGTTCCGACTTCGGGACCGACCTCTGGCTTGTACAGTATTTTTGAATAATCAAGGCCTTTGTGCTTTGCGGAGACCGGTATTTTGCGCATCTGCAATAGATCGACTTGGCCGACCATCTCGTTTATCGAACGGATACCGAGCTTGGCCATAATTTCACGAATTTCCTCAGCGACAAAGTTCATGAAGTGGACAACCGCCTCGGCTCCGCCACGAAACTTTTTCCGTAGCAACGGATTCTGAGTGGCTACCCCGACGGGGCAAGTATTCTTATGGCAAACCCGCATCATCAAGCAGCCCAAGGTGACAAGAGGAGCGGTTGCAAAACCAAACTCTTCCGCTCCCAATAGGCATGCGATGGCAACGTCGCGTCCGGTTTTTAACTGACCATCGGTTTCTACCACAACCCGGCTGCGGAGATCATTGAGAAGCAGTGTCTGGTTCGTTTCTGCAAGTCCCAGTTCCCATGGTGCTCCGGCGTGTTGAATAGATGAGCGCGGGGAAGCTCCCGTCCCGCCATCGTATCCTGAAACAAGGATGACGTCTGCTTTGGCCTTGGCTACACCCGCTGCTATAGTTCCCACCCCTGCAGCAGAGACCAATTTTACATTGATTCGGGCTTTGTGGTTGGAATTCTTGAGGTCATGGATGAGTTCGGCTAAATCCTCGATGGAATAAATGTCATGGTGGGGAGGTGGGGATATAAGTCCAACGCCCGGGGTGGTGCCTCGAGTCTTGGCAATAGGGGGCAAAACCTTGTGCCCAGGCAGTTCTCCGCCTTCTCCGGGTTTTGCACCTTGTACGATTTTAATTTGAATCTCGTCCGAGTTGACAAGATAGAAACTAGTAACTCCAAAGCGACCGCTAGCCACCTGTTTGATTGCCGAACGACGACTGTCGCCATTTTCGTCGGCAAGGAAGCGATCCTTATCTTCGCCGCCCTCTCCAGTGTTGGACTTTCCCCCAAGTCGGTTCATGGCTACGGCTAAAGTTTCGTGTGCTTCCTTTGATATTGAACCATAAGACATTGCCCCTGTCTTGAATCTCTTCACAATTTCGCTAGACGGTTCAACCTCGTCTATTGGTATGGCATTGGACTCCTCGAACTTAAACTCCATCAACCCACGCAATGTAAAAGTCTCTCTGGACTGGTCGTTGATGGCATTGGAATATTCTTTGAAAACTGCAAAGTCGCCCTGTCGGGTAGCTTGCTGAAGCTTGTGAATCGTAACAGGGTTGAATAGGTGACGCTCACCATTCGCCCGCCACTGGTAGATGCCGCCGGGATCAAGTGGTGCGGACTTTTCATCCGGACGCGGTGCAAAGGCGTTTGCATGAAACGCACGGGCATCTTCGGCAATTAGATCCATCCCAATGCCTTCAACCCGAGATGCGGTGTTCGTGAAGTATTTGTCGACGATTTCTTTGTTCAGCCCAATAGCCTCAAAGATCTGGGCGCCTCGATAAGAGGCTACGGTCGATATCCCCATCTTGGACATGGTCTTTACGACGCCATTGGTGTTTGCCTTAAGGAAATTTGATACGGCTTTTGCCGGGTCGAGGTCGAGGTCACCCTCCGAAATGAGGTGTCGTACTGTTTCGAGGGCTAGATAGGGATTAATTAGGTCTACGCCATAGCCGAGCAGCAGAGCAAAATGATGAACTTCGCGGGGTTCGCCCGATTCCAGAATAATTGAAACTTTTGTTCGTTTCCCATTCTCGATCAGATGCTGGTGAAGACCGGAAACGGCTAACAATGCTGGAATGGCAGCTTTTTTCGGCCCGATTTCACGATCAGACAAAATCAAGAGGTTCGCCCCTTGATTGATGGCGGAATCACTGGCTGAAAATACTTGCTCTAAAGCTTTTTCCAAATCTGAACCTTCACTCTGAAATTCAGGTTCGAAAGTGATTGGAATGGTGGCGGAACCAAACCCACTGACATCAATTTCGCGCAATTGTTCAACATCGATGTTATTAACTAGAGGCGTATCGAATTTGATCATTCGACAACTATCTTGGTTCGGGAGCGTGAGATCACCTTCCGAACCGACGAAACTTACAGTTCCCGTTACAAGCTCCTCTCGAATCGGATCGATGGGAGGGTTCGTAACCTGAGCAAAAAGTTGCTTGAAGTAGTTATAGAGATTTTGCGACTTGTCGGAAAGTACGGCTAGCGGAGCGTCGTTCCCCATCGAGCCAAGTGGTTGCTTCCCCGACTCGGCACTCGGACCGATTAGGAATCGCATGTCTTCAAAAGTATATCCAAAGGCCTTTTGACGGGTAAGCAATGTAGTGAAATCATCGTGCTTATCAATTGTTGGAATCGGCAAATCCTTTGAATCAATAAGATTTTCCTTAAGCCATTTCCCATAGGGAGCAAATTTTGCCACTTCTTCCTTAATTTCAGAATCTTCGATGATGCGACCAGCTTCCATATCGACAAGAAACATGCGACCTGGTTCGAGACGACCTTTCTTTACGATGTCCTTTTGTTGCACAGAGGCCAAGACTCCAACTTCGGAGGAAAGAATGACTTTATCGTCAGCCGTGACGTAATAACGTGAAGGGCGTAAGCCGTTGCGGTCTAGAACCGCCCCTATTTGAACACCATCGGAGAAGGCAATGGATGCAGGTCCATCCCAAGGTTCCATGAGGCAGGAGTGGAATTCGTAGAATTCGCGCTTGAGCTCGGGCATGTCTTGGTGACGTTCCCAAGGTTCCGGGATCATCATCATCATGGCGTGCGCCAAACTGCGACCTGAGAGGATGAGGAATTCCAGGCAATTATCGAACTTTTGTGAATCCGAACCGTCTTCACGGATTACGGGCAGGAGCTTTTTCAGATCGTCGCCAAAGGCGTCTGCGGCAAACTGCATTTGTCTTGCGTGAAGCCAGTTTTCATTCCCGCGAACAGTATTGATTTCACCGTTGTGACAAAGGTAACGGAAAGGTTGAGCACGCAACCAATTGGGGAAAGTATTCGTAGAAAATCGGGAATGCGTCAGGGCAAGAGCGGACTCCATGTCGGGATGACGCAAGTCAGGGAAGTACTGATCCAACTGTCCCGTCGTAAGCATTCCCTTGTAGGTCATGGTCCGAGCAGATAGAGACGCTATGTAAAACATTTCTGAAAGATCATCCCGAAAATAACGAAGGCGATGACTGGCGACTCGTCGAAAAATGTAAAGTTTACGCTCAAAGGCGAGACCGCGCTCAGTCTCTTTACTGCGCCTCACAAAAAATTGACTCATGTAAGGTTCGCAATCAAAGGACGCCTTACCAAGAATATCACTATTCACCGGCACCTCGCGCCATCCAAGCATCTCCATGCCCAACTCGACCGAGATTTGCTCGACAGTCTCCATTTGGGCGCGACGACAAGTTTGATCCTTGGACAAATAAGCAAAGCCGACCCCGTAGTCACCTTCATCAGGAATTTCAAAACCGATGTCTTGATTGCAATTGCTCAAGAAGAACTTGTGAGGGAGTTGAATGAATATGCCGGCTCCGTCTCCAGTAATCGGATCGCACCCGCAACCACCTCGGTGATCGAGATTGCGACAAATCTCAAGGGCACCACTAACAATATCGTGAGAACGTCGGCCTCTCATATCAACGATGAGCCCGATCCCACAGTTCTCCCGTTCGTACTTCGGATCGTAAAGCCCTTGGGCTGTTGGTGAATTTAAACTTTTAGTTTTGGAAATCATTAAAGAAAGTGAAGGAGGAGGAAATTGGAGTAATTGTTTGAGAAGAAATCTGTCGGGTTACTGGCTTGCTTCTCGCTAAAGAAATGGTCTACCAGATAGTGGGCTTAGGCCTCATTTGGTCAAGGTAATTTCAAGCATATCAAACCTCTAAAGCAACTGCCAATGGAAGGAGATCTTCAAGCTTGCTTGATAAAAACCAAGCTCGTCAGCAAGCCTTTGGAAAAACTAATGCAGCGGGACTCACTTAATCCGTGAGTCCTTAATATTTTGTGAGGTGAAACTACTCTGCGAGCCTCAATCCCGCATGTTAATCTGAAAAAGGCATAAAGTATTCTGAGGCAAAGAAATTGAGGGAGGGAGCGAAGAGCATTCGGAGAAGGTTCAACGAAGTCCGCTATTAGCCATTTGCCGTTAGGACGCAAAGTTGAACTTAACTTCTCTAACAAGGCGGACAAAGTTTCCTCCGTAAAACAATCTAAAAAGAAATGTGAGACCACAGCGTCAAACGCTTCGAATGGGAACGTGCATTTTGTCGCATCTTCTTTACAAAAGTGAATCTCCCCTTGAAATGTAGCGGGAACTTTGGTCTTGGCCAAAGCCAACATAATCGGGCTAGCGTCCAACACGGTTACCAGGCAATCCGGGTTAATTGAAGTGAGCTTTGCCAAAAAACGACCATCGCCTTCGCCGAGCAAAAGAATCCTCTTGGCCTCGGAAATCGAGTCCAGACAAGCAAACCTAGTTTTCTCTAGGGCATCCTTGAACACGAGTTTTTCAAGGAAGTTGTATGCTCGAGCAAAGCGACAAAATGCAACAGGCCTTGCCCTGTTATTCATAGAAGCACGCACCCCGCCGAAAGAAGCAATCCGAGGTCGGCAAGCAGTCTCTTGTTTTCCGGTCCGTTTATCAAGATATCGATCAAAGGAAGGGACAGTACCGCCGAACCGATGGCGAGAAAGAAAAGATGTAGATTTTCTGAGAGAAAGAAGCTCAAAATAATACAGCCGAAAGCCATTAAAAACGATATTAAACGAACAAGACCCAATAAAGGCTTCCTTCTTAAAATTAGAGAGCTTTGACCTTGAGCCATGTCCACGGCGCGGTCCCAGCTTGCTGCGTAGCAACAATTTGCAAAACATAAAGAAGCGAATGAAAGGAATGTAATCCATGACCATGTCGTAAACTCGGGCAACCCCAAAGCCACAAAAAGAAACACTCCGCTCGCAAAAAGTAGCGCTGTGCGTAACTCCTTTGGAATTAGGAAGTTACCAAATTTATCAAATAAATTAACGAGTGAGTTAAACCCACAGAAAATTGCCAATAAAAAGCACTTATGCAACTCTCTGAAAGGCAAAGCATGAAAAGCAAAACAAATAGAGAGAAGCAAGACGGCAACCCATGTAAGCAATAGAATTTCACGATAGCGAAAAGCGATGGAATGCCGTGCCGAGCAAACGCGTTCGGTAATTTGAAAACCGTCTAATACGCGATCGGCCATATATCCTAGCCAGACTGCTGCCCCTAATAGTATTCGATGACAATGCTCTAGTTCTATTTCGAACACTTCAGCTACCAGAGACTGCCAGAAGATTGCGATCAAAACAGTGTCCGCTGCTACTGCATTAAAACAAAGCCACCAATTAAGCTTTAGATCCCTCGCGACATTCGAAACATAACGGGTGCCGAAAAAACTTATTCTTATATTTGCCATTTCTCAAAAAATGCTATTAAGTAAGGACTTCCGCAAGTAATTAGAAATACTATTATAGCCATGGAAATTAATGCTTATCTAAAACCACAATGTGGATGGAGTATGGGAGTTCGTGCCATCATGGGCAAGTATGACCTGAAGTACAACGATCTCGATATCGTGAACAATCCGGATATTTATGCCAAAATGGTGGAAAAGTCAGGACAACCATTATCTCCGTGTGTAGAAGTAGATGGGGTTATGCTGGCGGACGTGAGTGGCGAGGAAGTCGAAAACTACTTATTGGGGAACAACCTAGTTACGCCTAGTAGGGTTGCCCCCTCGGCACCGACTAACTCCCCTTGTTCCGATGAGGAGCATGCCGCCAGGGCATTAGATAATAGCGAAGGGAAACCTGTTCGTTTTTTCTAGCGTACTCTTTTGAGCAAGAGTATTTAACTATCTAAAACTTGTAAGGGTACAAGTCTTTCAAGTTGCCAATGTTTTTCTAATCTACAGATTTATTAAATATGACATATATAGTTACCGAAAAATGTGTGGATTGCGTCTTCACCAGTTGCGTGACCGTTTGTCCCGTTGATGCGTTCCACGAATTACCAGACCGCCTATACATCAACCCGGAGACTTGCATTGATTGCAATGCATGCGTGGACGAATGTCCTGTGGAAGCCATTTACCCCGACATGGATGTGCCGGAAGAACTTCAGGAATGGATTGAACTGAATGAACAAGCAGACCAACATCCTCAGATTCTTGGTCAAAAAGATCCGCTTAAAGGACCGAAATGTTCTGATCCAAACGCGGATCAATAATAAAAAATCAAAATCTTGATTTGCTGGGTGTTTAGGAAGAACTGAACGCCCAAATTCTTTTGAATCAATTCAGAAGATTACAACGACTCATCTTCTAGATTGACGTTGGGGAAGAAGGTGTAGGAACAATCTTAAGTCAATCCAGTGGATCATGGATTAACTTCCCTAGACTTTTTGATTTATGGGTTCAGCCCCCCAAGTATGTGAGGGCTCTCGGTATGGGAAGAGTATAAAAGGCGGCACGATCAAGACCAATTTCATCGATCTTCTTGGCTACTGAGTCTCGTACCTTGTCAACGTTGGCAGGACCGAGAGAAGTATAGACCAAAGCCCATTCCTCGTTTTGTGCCTGCTCGGCATCACCAGCATCGGCATCGTTCATGACGCCAAAATTAGTGCTCACACCAGGGGCACCTGCCGCAAGGATAGCATCGTAAACATCGGAATAATTGTCCCGTGGCACAATGCAGTAAAGGCCAATTAAGTCTTTTAGAGGATTAGTCTGAAAAGCCTTGCTCTTGGCGGATTCTGCGGCGGTTGCGCGCCAATCCTTACCGCCTTTGATTTCATCGATGGCAGCGATGACTTGCTCCATGTTGGCTCCATGAGCTGCTGTGGAAGCAACACTGGAAACATTTACGATACCCGAACTGACTGGGATGGAGTACATGAATCCACGACCTGGTTCGGAAATGTGACCGGCACGAGCCATATCAGCGAAAATCTCGTCAGCTTCATTCTTATCCACAACGCACCATACGAATTCCTTTTCAGGCCCCTTGGTGATTCGCAGAAGAGGAATTTTGTCGCGCACGCCACCACCTTCTCCGAAGGTCACCGTAGGTCCTGGGGCACCATTTTGGAGGGCTGCTTTTGCGATATCGTCGGCTATGCCTATCTCGCAAATGCAGCAAATGGCTTCGAGGTCTGCGGTGTAAGTGCCTGAAGAACCGTTGGCATCTTCAACGGATGAGGAAGGAGCTGGAAACTTTTCAGTGTGGCGGGTATCGTTACAATCGATAACAAAGACGGCTCCTGCTCCAACCCGATTGAGGTTTCCGGCCTGTACCGCTGCATCTGTAACAGCATCTACCTTGTCGTTGGGAACAAGCGTTTGTAGAAGGTGTTGTTCCGGAGCGGGGGGGGGGAACATCCGTTGGAGAAAACCACCCTCGTTCAATACTGAACCGCGGGCGGTTACGTCGAAGATACCCGATGCACCTGCCTTGCCGATGGCCTCGGAGACCGTGACGACTGACTCTTTCGGCAGAATGAGGGAGAGAAGGGAGAAGTTATCGCTTTGCGTGTAGTTACTCATCTTAAACAGCCTCCGTTGCGGTTATCATTTCATCTTCATCCGTTTTCGGTTTTTTTCGAACGATAAGACCTACGGTGAGAACAGTGATGATGGGCCCAATTGAGGCGAGAGCAAGCACCCCGAAGCCATCTATGGCTCCAGTCTTGGAGCCGATGCCCAAGCCCATGGCGAGAACCAGCGGTACGGTGATGGGTCCAGTGGTGACCCCTGCACTGTCCCAACCGAAGTTAACGAAATCCTCGCTCGAAAGGTATGTGATGAACATCAATATGGTATAAGGAGGAATAAGCAAGTACCATAGATCGAGATTAAAGGCGATCTTAGCGACACCTGTGGAGATGCCGATGGCCACTCCAGTTGCGACGGTCTGCATGAGTAGGCTTTTCTTGAAAGCACCGACTGTGATTTTTTCTACCGTGGAGCCAAGTGCGTTGAGTGCCGGTTCCGCCAAAGTTGCCCCGTAGCCAAGAATAAAGCCAAAGAGTATCGCCAAAGCCTTACCCAAGTTGGAAGAGGCGAACATCGGATCAACAAAGCCTTCCGCAGCCCAAGGTTCAATGGCGGCGAAACTAGATACGACGTTACCTCCCAATTGCTCTCCCAATGGGGTTAAACCGAGTGCTATGCCAAGATTAAAGAGGCCCATACCAATAACTGCGCAGATGATCCCAATAAATAATTCGTCGTAGTGCTTTGGCGGTTGTCTGAGGCCAACAACAAGGACGAGCAACAAGATGGAGCAAAGTGGAACAATTGCCCAAAGAGCACCTTCAATTGCTCCGCGATCCTGATCGGGTCCGTCGAGAACAGCCTTTGGATTTACTATACCTTCTTTATTGTACATAGGTACTCCGTCAACTAAACTGTAAATGTCTTCCCCTGGATCTAGCTTACCATTGCCGTTTGAGTCTTCATCAGGCTTGAATGTGTTTGGAAAGAAATCAAAGTTATTGGTCAAGGCCGCCATGATTTCTGTTCCGGGATCCCAAACTTCATCGGGTGTGGATACGCCGTCCCTGACGATAATGGAGTCGGTGCTCGTTGGCTGAACAATGGAACGAGAATTATTGTCCTCCTTGTCAAGTGGATCAGCGTCGAGGGAACTGCCGGCAATCTGCGTTTTGAGTGAGTATCCCATGGGCAGTTTGCCGGTATCATTCAATGACGCCTGCACCTCGGCTAAATCTACTTTTGAGAGAGAGCTAGCCATGGAATCCCCTTCTGAAGCTCCCGTTGCCGAATCTAATCTTCTTTTTGCGACGATGTCACCGAATCTTTGTAAGTCAGGATCGTATTCGACGCCATATCGTTCGTCACCTTCCTGCTTCGCCTTTTCAATGGCAATCGTGTGCCAATCTGCTTTTGAAAAGGTAGCGAAGTAATAATCCTTGGTTTGGAATAGGAAGGTGGCATAGCAGAGGACTGCAAAGATAGGAAAGAGAGACGCAAGAGTAACAACGCCGAAACCCGTGTTGCTGGACCCGCCCGTCGACACAATGCGACAAACGCCTATGCCAAGTGCGAGAACAAGTGGCACAGTGACTGGTCCGGTTGTTACTGCACCACAGTCCCAAGCTAACCCGAGGACATGCTGGAGTCGTGCATCCGAGAATTGAAAATACAATGTAAAGGTGGAAAGAACAATAACCCCGACATAGATAAATGGCTTGAGAGACCAACCTTTATAAAAGCGAAGTACACCCAAAAGAACGGCAATGCCGACGCCCGCTCCCACGCAATTTACGAGGTTGGTAGCTCCAGTATTGAGAATAGTCCACAACAAAGGGGCAAGGGTTGGATCGACACCGGCGCCAGCCGCTCTCAGCACACCGATCGCGGGCTCGGCAAAAGTAGCAAATGCACCGAGAACAAAGCCGAAAGCCAAACTTGCCGGCAGGCATGGAATGCCAAATATCTTTTTTCGTGGAAGAGTGGACCCGAGCGTTTCACCGAGTGGCATTAGACCTAGTCGAAGTCCTTCCATGAAAAAGGCGAGTCCGATGATGACGATGCCTATGCCTACCGCTATCATCAACGAATACACGATAGGCAAACCGAGCACCAGCAACTGAAAGACGACCAGATAGAGAATGATGAACCAGACGCATTGAATCTGCTCGACCACCTTGTCTTTGGCAAAGGAACAGAGAATGCCTATCTTCTGCTGTGTTGTCAGGCGGAGTGTGTCTTGATCAGATGATTGTTCAGCAGACATGGCAAGTAACTAGATGGGTTGTGCCGCAAAATGAGGCTAGGGAGAAGAATATTTAGAAATTAGAGGAGGTTTCGACAGAGTGTGCAACACCTAATTTCACAGGGCAAGAGGCAACAACATCCCGATGATTAGAGACTCCACGATGCATTTGCAATCGTAAGAGAAACCTTATTACGTCCAGATTTCACCTTAACGGGTACCGACCACGTCACCCCAACCTGTCCAAGCGAAGCCGTGCCTATAATGTAGTAATTGCCAGCAGCAAGACTGCGAATTTCGCCCGAGTTTCCGTCAATGTCTGTGCGGATTCGGCGACCAGGACTTTTCTCGTCATCAATGGAGTCAAGTAGAACCTTTCGTATTTCCTTTTGAAGGTCAGGGTAACGAAAAGGATATTTTCGACTTTGAGCCCAAAGTTCTGCATGAGATGAAATATTCTTGTATTTGGCATTATCTAGGTTGATGCCGGCGCCCTCAAGGGTTTCGCGCAAATCGGATTTCGCTATGAAAAATTCAGTGTAAAAGGCTTCTTTGATCTTGCCGTTTGCGGCCGTAACTACGGCATCGAAGTCGAGAGATCCTGTTGGTGGTGACACGGTCAACACCTTTCCTGTACTTTGGAGGGGAGCAACTACGGGCAAGTCGGGTAGCAACTTGTCAAGGGTATCGTCAGGAGTTACAACATTTGTTGACTCTCTGGCAGGGTTGACACTGGCAGGTGGAGGGGAAACCCAAGTTCTTTGTGCCGCTGGTTCTAAATTGTCGAGCCTGTTGAGTAGTTCTTTGTTATATTCACGAAGTTCATCAAGTTCTTTTACTTTTAGTGTAAAGGTATTTTTCAATTTGAGTAGATCATCGCGCAAGGCTTGCATTTCACCATTTATTGGCAGGTTTCCTGACGCTCCGGGACTCGTTTTCCTAAGACGGTTCAATTCGTTGCGTAATTGCTGGTTAATGAGTTTGAAGCTGTTGATGGTCTCATCCCGTTGTTCGACCATTTTTTTTAGGGACTCAATTTGCTCTTCAAGGGCCAGTTTGCTGTTGTTGAGTTTAGAAAGCAAATCTTCAAGATCTTGTTCGGGGGAAGGGTGTACATCTTCCGTTGCTTCCGTATGTGCGAGTGAGACTCTTGGCTCAATATGTTGCCCGTGATTGCTACTTTCTGCTCCGTGAGCAGGCTCACCAGCTACTGGAGGGGCACCGCCTAGAAGAGCTTCCAAGTCGTTTGCAGAACTCGATGCCCCATGATTTGCAGATTCCGCGGTTTCATGTTTGCTGACAATAGGGGCATGGACACTTGTCTCGCCATGAGGGGAATCGGTCTCTTCCAGCATTGTGAGCAGATTTTCCTGAGACTTGGGTGCATGCGAGTCACTGTCGTGACCCGAACCTGAGTGATTTTCGCCAGCATGATCATCTCCACATGAAGCAAGGAAGAAAATCAGCAAGAAAGTAGTACAGGAAAAGAGAGTTTTGTCGAAAATTTTCATTGGGCGTGAACCTAGGGAATGAAGCACTTGGTGGAAGTCCTGAAAAAAAATCATGTGAAGGCAACCCTAAATTCATGAGCCAATGTTAATGTTTACAAGCTTGACGGAAAGTTCTAGTAATTAATTCCTTTCCCCATGTGCTCAAACCAAGGCAAACCCAATTGCTGATGTCGGAGATTGAATCTACCGAAGACCTATCGGCAAAGGAGAATCGTTTTCTCAAGCAAACGATTCTGGCTTTTCGAGATGAATTGGAAAAGGCCGAGGCTTTTCGTGAAGAATGTTTGCAACAAGCAAATATGGATTCTCGGCGTGAAATCGACCAACTCAAGGTCACTGCTCTTGAATTGCGAGATCAATTGGAGCACAGTCGTATAGAGTTTGACGAAGAACGACAGAACATTGCGGCAACTGATCGTGAAGAAAGTCGCCAATTCCGTGAGACGGTTAACACATTGCGAGAGCAGCTCGAACGGACAAAATCCAAAGAACAAGAAAACATTCAAAAGGCGATGGCTTCGTCGTCGGGCGAAAATCGCCAATTAAAGATCAACCTGCAAAAACTTAGGGAAGAGTTAGATAAGGCGAGTGTAGACAAAGACGAAGCCTTGCAAAGGGTTGCATCATCTTCGCAAAATGAGATTCGGCAACTTCGAGAGACATCCCAAGCCTTGCGAGAGCAATTGGGGCGTGCCAAAATAGAGCAAGATGAAAGAGTCCAAAAAGCGAAGGCGACAGCTGGTACCGAAATCCGCTCGCTGAAGGAAAGTCTCATCTCTTTGCGAGAGGAACTTGAGCAATCGCGTGTTCGAGAAGATGAGGCTGCTCGTAAAGCTTCTTCCGTGGCAGAGGGAGAAATTAGACAACTGAAAAGTGCCCTTGTCGTGGTTAGAGATAGGCTCGAACGCTCTAAGGCGGATGGTGATGACCGGATTCAGCGGGCAGTGGCGACCGCGAACACAGAAATCAGTTCATTAAAGGAAACTGCCACTAACTTGAGACAGGAACTTGACCATGCGGCGTCAAGGGAGGCGGACAGTATTCAAAAAGCCATCTCTGCTTCGGGGGACGAGATTCGACAATTAAAGAGTGCTTTATTGATTGCTCGCGAACATCTAGAACGAGCTAAAGCGAGAGAGGGTGAGAAAATACAAAGAGCGGTTGCTACCGCCGAGGCCGAAATGCGTTCGTTAAGAGAAACAGCAACTAGCCTTCGAGTCGAACTTGAGCAAGCCGCCATCAATGAGGCACAGACCGTTCAGCGGGCAGTGTCCTCTCACAATAACGAGATGCGCCAACTTAAAGCCTCTCTTTCTGCATTGCGAGATCAACTTGAGAAATCAAAAGCAAATGAAGAAGGTCGAATTCAAAAAGCGGTGGTAGTCGCGGAAAACGAGATACGTTCCCTCAAATCCACTTGTACCGCTTTGCGAGAAGAACTCGACAATGCTCAGGCTCACGAAATGGATAGTGTGCAAAAGGCGATGGTCACTGCCCACGGAGAAGTTCAGCATTTAAAAAATTCACTTCAGGCGATTAGGGATCAGCTGGAAAAGGCACAGGCGAGGCAGGAGGAACGAGTACAATCTGCAGTTGCTACATCGGAAAGAGAGATCAGGTCGTTGAGGGATACCGCCACCTCTCTAAGGGAGGAGCTTGATGGGGCAAGTGTACGTGAAGCCGCTCGCGTTCAGCAAGTCGAAGCTGCGGCAGTTACTGAAATTCGCCAATTGCGGGAAAGTCTTGCCATTACGCGAGACCGGTTGGAGCGGGTGGGACAAGAGAAAGATTCAGCCGTTCAGCAAGCCCACGTACAGGGGGAAAATGAAACTCGTGTTCTCAAAGTGAACATAGCTCAATTGCGCGAAGAATTGGAGCGTAAAGACATTGAGCGCGAAGATGCCGTACAGAAGGCTTCTGCATCGGCGGGCAAAGAGCTATCGCAACTTAAGAATACCGCCACAGCCTTGCGGGATCAAATTGACCGCATGCAATCAGGGCGCGAAGAAGCTGTCCAGAGGGCTATCGCGGAGACTTCCACGGAGTTGAGAAGCCTTCGCGAGAATGTAGCGTCTCTGCGGCATGAACTTGAACGTGCAGAAGTTATCCAGTCGGAGGCGGTACAAAAAGCTGTTGCCTCCCAACACGGAGAGGTTACTCACTTTAAACGCATCGTTAATGCATTACGAGATGAGCTTGAACTCAAAGGTAATTTACACGATGAAAAAATTCAGAAGGAAAATCAATTAAAGACAATGGAATTCAAGCAACTGCAGGAAACCATTGTCGAGCTAAGAGATGAACTAGAAAAGAGCCATGGAAACTAAAAGTAAAGCCGAGAAAGACTCAGATCGCGCGGCACGCGTTAAACGAACGGAGCGCTTTGCAAAAATGCTGCTCCAAGTTACCAATGATCTTGCTCAAACAAATTCGTTGGACGAAGCACTTGAGACGCTGGTCAACATTACGACCTCTTCCATTGGAGCCGAGAGAGGTACCATTTTCCTTAATGATGAGGCCACGGGCGAACTATATTCTAGGGTGGCTCAAGGGAACTTCCGGCGAGAAATCCGAATCCTTAATACAAAGGGAGTGGCCGGTTGGGCCTTCTCGCATGATCAAGGCGTGATCATCCACGATGCCTACAAGGACGAGCGGTTCAACAAGGCAGTCGATGTCAGAACGGGGTTTAGAACGAAAAGCATCCTCTGTGCGCCGCTTCGAACTGTCCGCGGCGATAAGATTGGCGTGTCGCAAATTCTCAACAAAATTGACAGTCAATTCTCTCAGGATGATCTCGATCTTCTCGAGGCTATGACTGAACAAGCTGCCATAGCAATTCAGGGAAACATTATCGTCGAGCAAATTGAAGCAGCTCGGAAGCAAGAGTTGGAATTTCTCGACGTTGTCTCACAAGTATCTTCGGAGTTGGAACTCACTCCCCTTTTGCAAAAGATAATCAGCACCATTTCAAAGATGCTTGATTGTGAAAGGGCTACACTTTTCATCAATGATGAAAAAACAAACGAGCTCTATACCGAAGTTGGTGAAGGATTGGATGAAAAATCAGTGATCCGCTTCCCGAATCACATGGGAATCGCCGGAACCGTGTTCAGTTCGGCAAAACCCGTAAACATTCCCCACGCTTACGCAGACCTGCGTTTCAATCCCGGTTTCGATAAGCAGACGGGCTTCTTTACTCGCTCCATGCTATGTATGCCGGTTCTCAATAAAGAAGGTAAAACCATAGGCGTCAGCCAAGTACTGAATAAACGTGGGGGTTCCTTCAATTCCGAAGACGAAAAACGGTTAGCTGCCTTCACCTCGCAAATTTCGATGGGGATAGAGAACGCGAAACTCTTCGCCGATGTGCAGACCCAGCAAAATTATTCAGAGAGCATCCTCTCAAGCATGCACGACGCGGTCATAACCCTCGACGACGAGGGCGTTATCAAAACTTGCAACCTGTCGGGGATGCGAATCTTCAAGGTTCCCATTCTCGCTGACGTAATAGGCAAGACGGCAGACGATTTCTTCTCCGGGTCTAACGATTGGATGGCTGAAAAGCTCAAGGGCGTGACCGAAAAGGACGAATACCTCGATGCTGAATTGCAAGTGGATGGCGAGACGTTGTCTGTCAATGTCTCCATAATGCCACTACTCGGGGAAAAGAAGGAAGTGCTCGGGGCGATGGTCATGATCGAAGACATCAGCTCGGAGAAACGCATGAAGTCAACCATGTCCCGCTATATGGATCCCGAATTGGCCGACCAGCTCATGGACGCGGGGGACAGCGATGACTTCCTCGGAGGCAAGCAGAGCGTGGGATCGGTCCTTTTCTCCGATGTGCGCAGCTTCACCACCATCACCGAAGAGCTTGGGGCTCAAGGCACGGTGAAACTCCTCAACGAGTACTTTACCATCATGGTCGACTGCATCACTGATGAAGGCGGTATGCTCGACAAGTTCATCGGCGATGCCATGATGTGCATCTTCGGCACTCCTGTTCCTCACGACGACGATCCCGACCGGGCCGTACGTGCAGCCATTCGGATGATGACTGATTTGAAGGTCTACAACGACCAGCGAGCCGCCGAAGGCAAGTTGCCCATTGATCACGGCATGGGCATCAACACCGACTCTATCGTTTCCGGCAACATAGGTTCGCCCAAGCGCATGGACTACACAGTGATTGGCGACGGAGTGAACTTGGCAGCCCGTATCGAAAGTGCCTGCAAACAGTACGGTGCCCATATCCTAATTAGTGAATTCACCCTCAGGGCGGTCAAGGCCACCTATAGGACTCGGCAGGTGGACTACGTAATAGTCAAGGGCAAGACCGAACCGGTTGGAGTATACGAAGTGCTCGACTACCACGATGACGAGTCCTATCCAAATCTAGTTGATGCTCTCGGCACCTTTAACGATGGTCATCGCTGCTGGAACGAAGGCAAATGGGACCAGAGCACCAAGCTCTTCAAGGATGTGCTCAAAATCAATCCCGACGACAAGGCTGCCCAGCTCTATATCGATCGTTGCGTCCATATGAAGAAGAACCCGCCAAAAGGCGATTGGGACGGCGTTTGGGTAATGACCACCAAATAAAACCCACCACCGCCCTTTAAAATTCCTTGCCTTCGACACGACGTTATGAACGACGCCCGCGAACACTTAGAACAAGCAATAGAGATAAACCCCGAATATGCCGAGGCATACTATAAGCTCGGTCTCCTCGAAAAAGGCGAAGGAAACATCGAAGGCGCCTGGGGACATTTCCAAAAAGCCGTATCCTTGAATGCCAATTACGCCGAGGCCCAGTGCGAACTAGCTGTCGCGTTTGCTGCCAAAGGTGAATACGAAACATCGAGAAGTCATTACCTTAATGCTCTCGAAATCAATCCCAACTATGCCGACGCCTACTTTAATTACGCTCTTCTGCTGGTTGAGTTAAACGATGTTGAAGAGGCCAAGAACAACTTGGAAAAGGTAACGGAAATCAATCAAAACTACGCGGAAGCTTATTACCACAAAGCTCGCTTACTCACTAATCCGGACGACTTTGAAGAAGCCCGAAAGAACTTTGAAACCGCCATCGACATACGCCCGGACTTCATCGATGCCTTGTATTACATGGGTAAACTGCTTTCCGGTGGAGTAGCCACGGATAAGGAAGGGGTAATCATAGATTCCACTGATCTACCAGAAGCGAAGGATCATTTCCTTAAAGTTCTGGAGCTTGAAAAAAAGCATCCTAAAGCACTCTACAATATTGCTAAGATACTCTCTCTGGAAGGCGACCACAAGCAAGCTCGCGAAAGACTGGAAAAGGCCATATCAATCGATCCGGAATACTCGAAGGCACATTTTTCCCTCGCTCACATTCTTGGCGAATTAAATTTCTCGACCGAGGCCAAAAAGCATTTCATCGAATCCATTAAGCATTATGAGAAGAATGCCCCTGCCCATTTTCGACTTGGTCTGATTCTTCGCAACGAAGGAAATGACAAAGAAGCTTTGGAGAATTTTAAAAAAGCGGTGGGTTTTGACCCCGAGCACGCTGAAGCCCACTATCACCTTGCCTGGTTACTCTCTCCGGACGAAGATTCCGCACCCGCCAAAAAGCACTTTTACCGAGCTCTTGAAATTGATCCCGAATTTGCCCTAGCCTACTTTCACTTGGCTGGTCATCTCGAACGAACCAACGAGCTCACCGAGGCCAAGATGCACTATCAAAAAGCATCGGACGTAGACCAGAATTACGTTGAAGCCTATTTCAATCTTGCGCGCATTCTCACGACTCCAGCCGAATACGATCAAGCCGTTCGCAACTACGAAACGGCAATTGAAATTGACCCTTCGCACGCTAAAAGTCACTACTGGCTGGCAAAAATACTGGCTGGGGGCGAAAGGCTAACCGCCGATGGCACCTTGGTTAAAGAACCCAAATTAGATATTGCCGAACACCATTTTCGTCGCGCTATCGAAATTGACCCTAAGTATGCAAAGGCGCACTTCCGTTTAGGGCTATTGTTAAGGGAGTTGCGGCATTACGCAGATGCATTCAAGCACTACTCGGAAGCTTTAAGGATTAATCCGAGCTATTCGGAAGCCCACTATCGTATGGCAGTTCTTCTTATGGATCCTGCCGCCTCTAAAGATTTACTTCCCAAAAAACCAACTGTTTCGGCAAAAAAAGAAACTTCTTCTTCGAAACCCAAAACCAAGGGGAAGTCTCGGTCTGTCCCTAAGAAAAAATAGTGTAACTGGAGTTGGATCGTGATTCATCCCGATGCTCTTGGTCACCTAGAAAAGGCCATCGCCCTTGACCCCAACCATCTTGCTGCTCGTCTTGCGCTAGCTGATCTTTACCGGCAAGAAAATCTTTTGGATGAAGCCAAGGACATCCTTTTAAAAGCGATTGCAGGGGAGACGGATGTTCCTGTCGCTCACTTTGCTCTAGCGGAAATATTAATTGATGAAGGACAGGAAGAGCAGGCAATTAAGCACCTTTTGGAAGCAACCTCTGGAGATCTCGCTGATTCAGCGTCACGTTTTCGACTGGCAGAGCTTCTTGCGGCAAAGGGGCAAATAAAGGCTGCGGCCGATCAACTTGAAAATGTCATTAGCCTAGACCACCTCAATGGTGAAGCCCATTTCCGTCTCGCAACTTTTCTGGAACACCCTGACGATTTCGACAGAGCCAAGCTTTTGCTCGAAATATCGATCGATCTCTTACCCGAGGACCCTCGCCCTTGCTTTCATCTTGCCCAGTTACTCGACAAGGGTGAAAAATCTGATCGCGAAGGCAATATATTCAGAGAATCTGATTATACTTCTGCAAAGCAACGCTATGAACAAACACTGCGTTTAAGTCCGAGTCATGGTCCCGCTAATTTTCGATTGGGCGTTATGTTCGAAGGCGAAGGAAATATCCGAGCCGCAATCGATTGCTATAACAAAGCGGCAAAAGTGAAAGGTATTGCTGGAGATGCTTACCTTTGCCTAGCGAGACTTGCACTTGCAGAGAACGACAATGTAAAAGTGGAAAATTTTCTAACTCTCGCCATTCGAGAACCCGAAGTTAAGGGACAATCTCTTCTGGAAAGAGCAGAGGTGTTTATCGAGCAAGGTAAGACAGATGCAGCCAAGAAAGACTTAATGGAGGCTTTGAGCACATTCGAGAAAGACGAGAAGAAATTCAGGGAAGACTCGGACGTTGCCGCCGACAACGCAAATTTCATTAGAGCGCGACGTCGTTTGGAAAAGGCCGAGAATGCTCGGCGTTCCCAATCCCCCGCATTATGTCATTTGGCAAAGATTGAGGTGATGGGTGGAAGCAATGAAAAAGCAATTCAGCTTCTAGACAAAGCGGTTGCCAAATCGCCGGCATTCGCTCCAGCCCGTTATGAACTAGCCATTCTTCTCGACGACAGTGATCGAGCAAACGAAGCAACCAGACACTACGAAGCTGTCGTTCAAGCCGAATGGGCTCATCCCCCCGCCCATTTTCGATTAGGTGAAATTGCTCTTGCTGGAAAAGACCTCAATAAAGCAGAGATGCACTTCCTTATTGTTACCGATCTTGAACCTTCCCATGCAAAAGCGAACGCCTATCTTACACAGATTGCCGCATCAAAGTTCAAAAACGAGACATAGCGACATTATTTTCTTGGATTGTCTTTACTGTGGGCAGTTATGCTGAACGGTAAGCTCGATAGATACAAGGCTCCAAGCGAAAAAAGAAAGATCCAAGGTTCCTTTGAAAATACAGCAACGCTTAACCCCACCGCTAAAAGCACGAGAATAGCTCGATTTCGAGCAACCCGAAAACGAACATTGCGGAATGAAAAGGTGGGAACTCTACTAATCATAAGTAGAGATATCGCCACAATCCAGCCGAGAACCCAAAGAGGATATTCGGCAACAATGAAATCAGATTGAAAACGCTTGAGAATGAATTCCATACCCATCGGCATCATGGCCATTCCTGCAGCAGCTGGAGCCGGTACCCCAGTAAAGTAAGTCTTGTCTCTCGGTTTGCCCTCTTCGTGCATGACGTTAAAACGAGCCAAGCGTAAGGCATTGCAGGTCGAAAAAGCGAGTATCGGAATCCAAAACCACTCTAGTAAGTGCTCGGAACCGCTATCGATCAATGGTGCTCTAATCCAGAGATATATTACTACCGCGGGAGCAACACCAAAACTGATTGTGTCAGCCAAGCTATCCAGTTCGGCCCCGAAACGAGAATGAGCTTTGAGTAATCGAGCGGACAGGCCGTCTACGGTATCGAAAGCGGCTGCAACGAGTATGGAAAAGACCGCTTTTTCCCATTCGCCTTCCATCGCGAAACGCATTCCCGTGAGACCGGCGCATAGACCTATTGTGGTGAAGATGTTGGGCAACAGTTTCGGCAGGGTGAGAGCCCTACCGTGTTCAACCGGATCGATTTGACTCATGAAACGGAAACAGTTTCTTCCACAAAACATCGCCGCGGCGGAACCAGTTCGGCTCCGTATGAGCGATTTATTATGCGATGCCAAGCTTCAGCTTTACGAATTTTGTAAGGGTCGGTGATCGCGGCAATCTTGCAATCGATGGTGTCTGTGAAAAACATAAGGTAGTGGTCTAGGGCAGAATCGTCTATCGGTGCATTAATGCAATCAAGCACTGTACCCCTTTCCGTTTCTCGGAAGAGCGCGTCATTGCAGTCGAGGTTTGCCATGGATATTTCGAGAGGGATAGTTGTTCGGGGGATCTCACTTGGACGATCTAGTGCCTCCCACAATTGCCGAAGAGGTTTCAAAAAGCGAGTAACAGTCACAACGCAACGGTTATTCCGGTTTTCCAAATCAATAATTGTTTCCCGACCTTTAGCGGGCAACCTGACAAGCCTTAACAACCATCTGCCAGATGAAGGTTCAGGAAACCGCAAGGAAGCAGCCAAAAGTGAGGCCTGCCTCTCCAAGGCATAAGGGTAAGAATTTTGTGCGGAATTAAAATCCACGAGAACTTGATATTAGTGGATGGTGAAGTTGCGAGCATTTTAATAGAGCAGGTTTGATACCGGATTTCAGTGTTGGGTAGGTCGCTAATTACATTTGCCTTTTTAGTTAAACTAGCAAAATTAAATTAAATGCCACAACTGATGACTATCATATGGACGGCTGGTTTTATGGCAATAGTTTTAACCGCATGTCGCTCTAACTCGTGGGATCCGGACAAGCAGTTTGCCGAACAACGGCGAGTGCAAGAGGACGCGATACGGAAAGCCCAAATTGAAAAGAGTCAAAATAGTAGCAAGAATGTAGTGCGTATTGAGAGGGATGCTTTAGTTCGCATTCAATCGGGCATCCCTATTTCCGAGTTAAATAAAGTTATGGGGTATCGTTTTGAAGTACTGGCAAGCATCCCAGATGCTGCATCAGTGTGGGAGACGAGACGCTACAGAGTCGGGCACTTGATCGCATCTCATTTTGGACAAACTTCCAAAGAATTCGAGATTTGCGATCAAGACAGAGAACTATTTACGCTTACGCTTGCAAATGGTGTAGTACGAACAGTCGAATACTAACCAATTGATTTCTCGAATGAGTAGTAATTTCAATCCTTACCTGTAGCAACATCCTGAGATTTCTTACGGAAAGTGAGTAATAATTTTGAAACCGAGCCGCCATTTATCAAGGTGGGAGTCACGGCTGTTAACCGCCACCCTCTCTTACCTAATTCATTGCTTTCTTTTTCAAGGCTTTCGGCAAGTTTATCAGATTGATCGTCTCCGCTCACGCGGAGTCCTTTAGGATAAATCACACAAGTTTTGTAAGCATATCGCATTTATCACACTTTTAAGAAGCACCAAGATCAATGTGCAATGAGAAATTTGTAAAGCCAACTTCAAATAGTTTTCAGATTTGTGTCGAGCAAATGAAAGTGGGTAAGAAATTTAAGCAAACCTCTCCCTTCGAAAGTCCATGATCGACTCGTGGGAGTTTAATAACGCTTTTTCGGAAAATAATATGGTGCCTGTGCTATGTCGGCATACCCCAAAACCATTTAATCCTTGTCGAATTTTTGTTTTATGTGCCTCTGGAGCTAAGATTCAGGAAACTCCTTTTGTTCATAAAAGAGCAAAGATTGAGATACGGGAGAACTTATATCTTCGACACAGGGCTTGCCTCGGGGAAAGTTCGGTCGCTTATTCGATATGACCTATTGAATTTGGAGAAGGAGCTACAATCGCCCAAGAAGCCTATCTTTGCACAGGCACGCATGATTTCGATGGATCCTGCTCCGCCTTTATTACGGGCCAGATTTGGATAGCGAAAGAGCCTTTGCAGGAGCAAGGGGCTTTCATTATGTCCAGGAGTACATATCGTAGAGAATGGTATCTTAGGGGCTTGTTCAGTATTTTTTCGCGATGTTCCTAATAATACAACCGTTTCCGGTAACCCATCACGGCCTCAATCGTAACTTTAAAAAATTGAGTTGTTAATAGTTTGGGTTGTCTTGAGCGAGGCCCATTGAATTTAGATAATTTGCGTGAGTAACACCCCTGACTTAATATAGCTTTTTGCACATAGCCTTGATACTTCTCTCGACGATGATCGTACGACTGGGACTTCTAAACGATATTTGCGAGAATGAGTAAGCACCGCGAATGCCGTGCTCTCACCAGTTGATTGGCAAGGCAACATCAACGCCTTTATTCCCTTGTACGACCGCTAGCTCTTCTATGGGATGAAGCGTTGTTTTCTTCGTGCGTGTAGCACGGTCATGCTTTTGGCTTTGTGGTGATGCAAAATGTTCTTCATTTGGTTTTGTCTCTTCTTGCCTTTTGCTCAAAGGGAAATATCAACCCCTTTTGAATCTTTTATTTTGTGACTAGTATTTGTTCTATCTGTTCCAGTTCATTGGGGAAAAAATACCTGATGGCTCTTTCGGGCTTTGTTTTGGTCGGTTTTGTCTTCGTTCACATGGCGGGCAACCTGCAAATGTTTGCAGGTGCTGAAGCTATTAATACTTATGCTTACCAACTGAAAGCCCTTCCTTGGTTTGTTTTGTGGGGTTCGAGATTGTTCCTGCTTGCCGCCGTAGTCGTCCATGCTTGGACGGCTGCTAAAATTTGTGCCGAAAACCGTGCTTCGCGTCCCACGACAAATGATGTCGAGGTCACTAAAAAGTCTGGATGGGCATCGCTCAACATGGGACTGACGGGTTCTATACTATTTGCCTTCATCGTATTCCACATTCTTCATTTCACCTCCCAAACCGTATTTCCTGAATACAAGGAGCTCACTACTCATGTGCCGGCTTCCGATGGGGCGGAGGTACACGACGTTTATCTTATGGTGCTGTCGAGTTTTGGAGTCGAGTGGTTGTCCGCCGTCTATGTATTGTGCATGTTTTTGCTTTGTCGCCACTTGACTCACGGCGTTTCTAGTATGTTTCAATCTCTCGGTCTCCGACGTGAATCTTGGCGTGGTAAGCTTGATATTTTGGCCACGCTCTACGGTTGGGTGATTTTCTTTGGATTCATCTCAATCCCACTCGCGGTTATCCTGCAAAAGCATGGGGCGGTAGAGGTTTTTGACAAAAAGGCCTTTGGCCAAGTTGTCCCTGCCGCCGTGAGCAGTTCGAACCCGGAGGCTCCCACGCAATGATTCTCGATGCCAAAATTCCAGCCGGAACCTTGTCCGAAAAATGGGACAACCATCGCTTCTCGATGAAGCTGGTGAATCCCGCAAACAAGCGAAAGTACCGCATAATCGTTGTCGGTTCAGGATTGGCTGGTGGATCCGCTGCCGCCACCTTGGGGGAACTCGGTTACAATGTGAACTGCTTCTGCTATCAAGACAGTCCGCGGCGTGCTCATTCCATTGCCGCCCAAGGTGGAATTAATGGCTCCAAGAACTATCAGAACGATGGCGACAGTATCCACAGACTTTTTTACGATACCGTCAAGGGGGGCGACTTTCGTTCAAGGGAAGCCAATGTCTATCGGCTTGCTCAAGTCAGTGGCAACATTATCGACCAATGCGTGGCGCAAGGAGTTCCCTTTGCCCGCGAGTACGGGGGGCTTTTGGCCAATCGCTCTTTTGGAGGAGCTCAAGTAAGCCGGACCTTCTATGCCCGCGGTCAGACTGGGCAACAACTCTTGCTTGGCGCCTACAGTTCGCTGAGCCGGCAAATTGCTTCGGGGCAGGTGAAAATGCACAACCGCCACGAGATGCTCGACGTGGTGGTGGTGAATGGCCATGCCAAGGGAATTATCACTCGAAACCTCATAACCGGAGCCATCGAGTCTTGGTCTGCCGATGCCGTAATTCTTGCTACAGGCGGGTATGGCAATGCCTACTTTCTTTCCACTAATGCCACGGGCTGTAACGTCACGGCTGCCTTTCGAGCCCATAAACGCGGCGCCGGTTTTGCAAACCCTTGCTATACTCAGATTCATCCCACTTGCATTCCTGTTTCGGGCGATCACCAATCCAAGCTGACTCTAATGTCGGAATCTCTTCGAAACGATGGAAGAGTTTGGGTGCCGAAAGATCCGGCGGATTGCAACAAGTCGCCCGATCAGATACCCGAAGAGGCTCGGGATTACTATCTCGAACGCAAATATCCCAGCTTTGGTAATTTAGCGCCCAGAGACATTTCCAGTCGATCGGCCAAGGAAGCTTGCGACAATGGTCTCGGAGTGGGACCCGGTGGTCGAGGCGTTTACTTGGATTTCTCCGATGCGATCGATCGTTTCGGCGAAAGCATGATTCGGGAGCGATATGGAAATCTGTTTCAGATGTACGAACGTATCACAGGTGAGAACGCCTACTCGCGACCGATGCGCATTTATCCTGCCATCCACTACACGATGGGTGGCCTTTGGGTGGACTACAACCTCATGAGTACGCTCCCGGGGTGTTTTGTACTAGGTGAAGCAAATTTTTCTGATCATGGAGCGAACCGTCTTGGAGCCAGCGCATTGATGCAAGGACTGAGCGACGGTTATTTCGTCATCCCCTACACGGTGGCTAATTATCTTGCCGAAGAAGGTGCTGGTGCCCCCGATCCCGATGGACCGAGATTCAAGGAGGCGATCGATCAGGTTCGAGAGCGTGTCGCGGGTTACCTTTCATCCGGAGGTAAACGCTCTTCTCGTTCCTACCACAAGGAACTTGGTCACATCATGTGGGAATTTGCCGGCATGGCTCGTAATGCGTCGGGTCTACAAAAAGCCATTGGGCTGATTCAAGACCTTAAAGAAGATTTTTCTCAAAACCTCACGGTTCCTGGTAAAGGCGAGCACTTGAATGCTGAACTTGAAAGGGCTTCCAGAACGGAGGATTTTCTCGATTTCGGTGAACTGCTGTGCCGAGACGCTCTAGAAAGAGACGAGTCATGTGGGGGTCACTTTCGTGAGGAGCATCAGACCGCAGAGGGCGAAGCCGTACGCGACGATGAGAACTTTTCCCATGCTGCGGTTTGGGAGCATAACGGTCAGGGCAAGGAGCCCACTCGGCACAAAGAGGATCTTCATTTTGAAAATGTGAAACTTGCCGTGCGAAGTTACAAGTAAGGATTGTACGGATGAAATTGCAGCTGAAGATTTGGCGACAGGACGGGCCCGAGGATTCCGGACAATTTGAAATGCACGATCTGGATGGGGTGTCCGAGGATTGCTCTTTCCTCGAGATGCTCGATCTCCTTAACGAACAGCTTCTGGAAAACGGAAAAGAACCCGTTTCCTTCGATCACGACTGTCGGGAAGGGATTTGCGGCACTTGTTCTCTGACGATCAACGGATTGCCTCATGGGCCTGAAGATTCCACTACCACCTGCCAACTCCATATGAGGAAGTTTCGCGATGGCGAAACAATCACCATCGAACCTTTTCGGGCTAAGGCCTTTCCGGTAGTTCGTGATCTTGTTGTGGATCGTTCCCCCTTCGACAAGATCATTCAAGCTGGTGGATATGTCTCCGTCCGCACTGGCAGCGCCCCGGACGGCAATGCAATCCCCATAGCAAAGCAAGACGCGGATCTGGCGATGGACGCCGCCGCCTGCATCGGTTGCGGTGCTTGTGTCGCCGCCTGCAAGAATGCCTCGGCTATGCTTTTTACTTCCGCCAAGGCCGGGCACCTTAACCTGCTGCCGCAAGGTCAGGCCGAAAAGGACCAACGCGTGCTCAACATGGTCGCCGCCATGGACGAAGCTGGTTTTGGCAATTGTCGAAATTATGGTGAATGTTCAGCTGCTTGCCCGAAAGACATATCCTTGGATTTTATTGCGAAGCTGAATCGTGACTATTCGGTGGCATCGGTAAAAAAGATATTGTCTTGAGTACTTTTCCTGCGGGAGATCTTTCGCCTTATTGACTAGGGATTTTCTTCGGCAAGAGTGCTCGTTGCTGGTTGATCTTGAAACACTGTCGGGACTTTCCCCATTTTTTACATCGAAATAACGTTGCGGCAATTCGGGAGGTTTGAAAAATTGGGTTCATATGGCCGACGGCAAACAAGCAACATGGGGTGGAAGATTTTCTGACGGCCCATCTGAACTAATGAAGTGGTTTGGAGAATCCGTGTCATTCGACAAGAGGCTTGCCCCCTTTGACGTGAACGGTAGCAAGGCCCATTCCTCCATGCTGGAGAAGGTGGGTCTGCTTTCAGCCGACGAGCGCGAGGACATTCACAAAGGCTTGGACGAAATCCTCTCCGAAATTGCGGCAGGGACTTTTGAATGGGATCCCGCCCTCGAGGACGTTCACATGAACCTTGAGCAAGCCTTACTGGCAAAAACTCCCGCTGCCGCCAAGTTACATGCCGGCCGGAGTCGAAACGACCAAATCGCCACAGACATGCGCCTTTTCTTTAAAGACGCTTGCGCCAAGTTGGGTGAAGCTCTCGAGACTGTCATGAAATCCCTTCTTGGTCAGGCTCGACAAAATGCGTCTGTTCCGATCGCTGGATATACTCACCTTCAGCGTGCCCAACCTGTTACGGTCGGGCATCATCTACTTGCCCATGTAGAGGCTTTTGCAAGAGATCGCATGCGGTTCTTCGAAGTTGCCGACCATGCCAATGTCTGTCCCCTCGGGTCAGGTGCTATAGCGGGTTCAACTTTGCCGATAGACCGTTCCTTCGTTGCCACCGAACTTGGTTTCGTGGACGACCAAGGCGAGCCTCGCTTGACGGCGAATGGAATGGATGCCGTAGCCGATCGCGACATCTTCGTAGAGTTTGCCGGCACATGCGCTACCTGCGGACTACATATTTCTCGATTGGCGGAAGACTTTATTCTGTGGAATTCCAGCGAGTTCGGGTTCGTGGTTTTGCCCGATAGTTTTACTACGGGATCATCTCTCATGCCACAGAAGAAAAATCCGGATTCTCTCGAATTACTGCGAGGAAAGACGGGGCGTCTTGTCGGCAACTTGCAAAATCTCTACGTTACGATCAAGGGTCTGCCGCTTACTTACAATCGAGACCTTCAGGAAGACAAGCCCCCCGTGTTCGATTCATTCGACCAGCTCGGCATTGGTCTAGCCGTTCTCGCTGCCACCATCGATGGAATGGAAATTAATGCCGACCGTTGTCGAGAAGCCGCTTCAGATCCCATGCTTTTGGCTACCGATTTGGCAGATTATCTCGTTGAGCGAGGTGTACCCTTTCGTGATGCTCATCATGCTGTCGGTGGAGTAGTTGCCGAAGCTGAGAAGGCGGGCGTAACCTTGCCCGACCTTACCGACGAACAAGCCAAGGGCGCTCATCCTGCATGCGCTGCTCTCGACGACGACTGGCGAGAAGTCTTTGATCTCGACCGAGCTTTTGCACGCCGGGAAAAACCGGGGATGCCTGGACCAACGCAAATTGCTACTCGGATTGCCCACTGGGAAAACCTTTTGGGCTGAAATTTCTTGGCCTCCGGCTTGATGCGTCGACTCCTACTTGGATTTATTATTGGAGCCTTGCCCTATCTTGCATTGGCCGAATTGAGAACTTGGACCACGACTGATGGTCGAAAAGCTCAGGGCGAAATTTTTGAAATAGAAGGCGATCAAATAGGTCTTCGCATTGCCAACCGTGAGTATCGATTTTCTCTTTCCAGATTTATTGATGGGGATCAGGCCTATGCTCGGAAATGGCAAAGCCAGCCTCGTTGCGAATTGTGTTCAAAAACTCTCGGTACTCGTACGATGGAAGCGGGAGGTAAGACCTACCATACCGCCTGTTTCCGGTGCCTTGCATGCAAGAAGGTTTTTAGGGGAGGCGATAAGTTTCGCCGCGACCAATGGGGCATGCTCGCGCATGTCGATCATTTCTCTTTTGTCGCTACCTGTGGTTCATGCGGACGCATGTTTGCCAAACGGGAAGCCAAAAGGGAACAAATTCTTGATTCAAATCGTTTTGCTTGCTTGCCCTGTTTAAGCAATGCCGTTCTCGAGGAGAAAGCCCTCGGTTTGGTAAACGAACGGGTCAAGAAAGCCTTGAGACAAATCGGAATTGTCAAACCCGAGGGAAAGATTACTCTAGTTCTCGTAGATAAGCCCACTTTGGATGAAGAAGCCAAACGCATCCGTGCTAGTGGCAAACTAAAGGGTCTAACCCTCACGAAATTCCGTACCGTAACAAAAGGCAATGTGTCCAATACTACTTTCGAACATCGCATTCTAGTTCTGTATGGTCTCCCTCACACCGAATGCGAGGCTGTTCTTGCCCATGAGCACATGCATGTTTGGCTTAATGAGCTTTTTGTTGAGGCTCCCCCCGATGTCGTCGAGGGCTTTTGTAATCTCGGGGCATCCAATTTACTCAAAATAGAAACGAATAAATTATCTTCGATTCTCTTGGACAACATGCAAAAAAGCAGCAGTCCGACCTATGGTGAAGGCTATCGAAAAATGGCGGAAAAGCTTTCACGACTTGGGTGGCCGCGCTTGCTCGCCGAGATGCGATCAAGAGGAAAAGGAAAGTAAACGCTACGCGAGTGAAAGGACCGTCATGAAAATCGATTCACACCATCACTTTTGGAAATATGATCCTGCAGAGTATCCTTGGATGAACGAGGACATGGGCATTCTAAAGGAAGACCATTTGCCTGCAGACCTAAAGCAAGAAATTGAACAAGCAGGCATCGATGGCGTTGTGTCGGTTCAAGCTAGTCAAACCTTGGCGGAGACGGATGCGTTGCTAGGGTACGCTGCCGAACACAATTTCATCAAGGGAGTCGTGGGCTGGTTTCCGCTAGCAGATGAGAATATTTCCGAGATACTCTCCGGCTATGCCGCAAATCCTTATCTTAAGGGCATTCGTCATGTCGTCCAAGACGAACCCGATGACCGTTTTATACTCGGGGAAGCTTTTGGCAGAGGTGTTGCTCTCCTCAAGGATTTGAATCTCGTCTACGACATCCTAATCTATGAACGGCAGTTTGCTGCTTCCATTGAGTTCGTGGACAGGTATCCCGATCTTGTCTTTGTGCTAGACCATGTCGCCAAGCCTCGCATTCGCGACGACGCCATGGAACCATGGGCCGAACTTATGCGGAAAATGGCTGAACGACCCAATGTCTACTGCAAACTTTCCGGTATGGCTACGGAAGCCGCTTGGGCAAATTGGACCCAAGATCAACTGATTCGTTTTGCGGAGGTTGCTCTCGAAGCCTTTGGTCCGAATCGTATGATGTTTGGTTCCGATTGGCCTGTAGCCAAACTTGCTATTGATTACCAACGATGGGTTTCGATTGTCGCCGATTTCCTTGCTCAACTTTCAGAGGACGAACAATCCGCGGTTTGGGGCGGAACCGCCATGAAAGCTTACAATCTCTAGCTTTGTTCTAAAGAGGCCAAAGAACATAACATCGTACTTTTGGCGGCAGGAAGATCCTCTATTCCGTCACTTCACCGGAGAATTACCACCAAAGTGACGGTCCGGCAGGCCTTCGGAGTCGAGAAA